>DJXC01000135.1:0-2398 GCA_002449575.1 Ruminococcus sp. UBA7014 | reverse complement strand
GTTTCCTGGAAGGAAGCCGCTGACAGGAAACTGTCTGAGCTGGAAGCTGCCTTTGTGATACCCTGAAGCACCGGGGAAGTTGTCACAAGCTGTAAGTCTGTCTGACCAGCATCAATAAGAGCCTGAATCTTTTCGTTGATAGCATCCACATGCTTGCGTTCAACCAGTGTACCGGGCAAGAGATACTCTGTATTCGGAATATCATTGCCGCTGCCAGTTTCTTCAATACGGACTTTACGGAGCATCTGACGAACGATAACTTCAATATGCTTGTCGTTGATATCAACACCCTGGAGACGGTATACTTTCTGTACTTCAATGATAATATAATCCTGTACAGCAGAAGTGTCCAGAACTTCGAGAATTCTTCCGGGAGCAACATTGCCTTCGGTCAGGCGGTCACCCTTCTTGACAATATCCCCTTCATGCACTTTGTACTTGTAGTTATAGGGGATAATTTCGGAGATTTCCTCACCGGTTTCGGGGTTGTGGATTGTGAGTGTTCTGGTAGTCTTGACTTCTTCAAGATGCACAACACCGTCAATACTTGCAATGATAGCCGCATTTTTCGGCTTTCTGGCTTCAAAGAGTTCTTCAACACGGGGAAGACCCTGTGTAATATCACCTTCACCACCGGAAGCGATACCGCCTGTATGGAAAGTACGCATGGTCAGCTGTGTACCAGGTTCACCGATGGACTGTGCAGCAATTGTGCCGACTGCTTCGCCGACAGATACCAGATTATTATTTGCAAGGTTTGCACCATAGCATTTTGCGCAGACACCTTTCTTGGACTTGCATTTCAGAACGGAACGGATTTTGATTCTTTCGATACCCAAGTCAAGAATCTTCTGAGCATCTTTTTCTGTCAGAAGCTTATCTTTGCTGATGATAAGTTCACCAGTTTCAGCATCACGCAAATCCTGACAGAGGAAACGTCCGGCAAGTCTGTCCTGCATTTTTTCAATTAATTCTGTACCGTTGCGGATTTCGTAAATTTCAATGCCGTCTTCTGTGCCGCAGTCATGCTCACGGATGATAACATCCTGAGAAACGTCAACCAAACGGCGGGTCAGATAACCAGAGTCAGCGGTACGGAGTGCCGTATCTGCCAGACCTTTACGTGCGCCACGGGAAGAAATAAAGTATTCCAGAATATTCAGACCTTCACGATAATTTGCACGAATCGGAATTTCGATTGTCGTACCGGAAGTATTGGCAATCAGTCCACGCATTCCGGCAAGCTGACGAAGCTGTGCAATAGAACCACGTGCGCCGGAATGTGCCATCATCTGAATCGGGTTGTAAGGATTCATATTTTTCTGGAGCGCATCAGTTACATCATCTGTTGCCTTGTTCCATGTCTGCACAACAAGCTGAGACTTTTCAGCAGAAGAAATATAACCGTTGTTATACATTTCTGTAATTTCATCAATTTTCTTATCAGCAGCAGCAAGAATTTCTTTCTTCTGCGGCGGAATCGTCGCATCACAAACAGCCGTTGTAATACCGGACTTTGTAGAATACTTAAATCCCAAAGCCTTGATTTTGTCCAGTACTTCAGAAGTTGTTGTTGTACCGTGAATCTTGATACATCTGTCAATAATTTCAGATAACTGCCCTTTACGGACAAGGAACGAAATTTCAAGGTCAAACTGGCGTTCAGAATTGGTTCTGTCTACATAGCCCAGATTCTGCGGAATATTTTCATTGAAAATCAGTCTGCCGATAGTGCAGTCGATAATTTTCGAGAGTTTCTTTTCTGCAACGTCTTTTGTGATTCTGACTTTGATAGGCGCATGGAGAGTCACATCACCTTCATAGTATGCCATCATCGCTTCATCAACGTCACGGAAGCACTTGCCTGCCCCCTTGTCATCTTCTTTGAGCAGTGTCAGATAGTAAGAACCCAGTACCATATCCTGAGACGGTACAGCAACCGGACGACCGTCAGAGGGCTTTAACAGGTTATTGGCAGCAAGCATCAGGAAACGGGCTTCCGCCTGTGCTTCAGCAGAAAGCGGAAGATGTACCGCCATCTGGTCGCCGTCAAAGTCGGCATTGAATGCCGAACATACCAGCGGATGCAGCTTTAATGCACGCCCTTCTACCAGAATCGGCTCAAATGCCTGAATACCCAGACGGTGCAGTGTAGGCGCACGGTTCAGCAGTACCGGATGAGACTTGATAACATGTTCCAGTGCATCCCATACCGCCTTGTCCGTTGCACGGTCAACAATTTTTCTGGCACTCTTGATATTGGCAATCACACCAGTATCCACAAGACGTTTCAGAACAAACGGCTTGAACAGTTCCAGTGCCATTTCCTTCGGCAGACCACACTGATACATTTTCAGTTCAGGTCCTACAACAATAACGGAACGTCCGGAATAGTCTA
>DJXC01000035.1 GCA_002449575.1 Ruminococcus sp. UBA7014 | reverse complement strand
GACAGATTCAATGATGCAAAAAGAAGCGAAGTTGAAGACAGAGTCAAACACAGTATAACAGAATAATATCTTCCGGAGGTGAATCAGATGCCTGACAGAAAATCACAAATTCAGAATTCTTATCAGGAACTCGGCGGCGATTTCGCCGGATTCTACGATGGACTTGTCAGCTATTCCACACTGCCCGGAAAAATTGCCAATAAAATCATGTGGGGCTTTGATGAGTTCACCACTTCACAGTGGCTGAATTCTGCATTATCCGGCATTCCGGAAGACTTTTCCGGAAAACTTCTGGAGATTCCTGTCGGAACGGGGGTTCTCACAATGCCCCTGTATCAGACGCTTCCGGAAGCACAAATCACCTGCATGGACTATTCTGCTGATATGATGCAGAATGCACAGAAACGTGCTGCCCTCATGCAGATTCAAAACATTGATTTTCGTCAGGGAGATGTTGGCGCACTCCCCTTCCCTGATGAAAGTTTTGATATCGTGCTTTCCCTGAACGGCTTTCATGCCTTTCCCGATAAGGAAGCCGCTTTCTCGGAAACTTACAGGGTGCTGAAAAAAGGCGGCATATTCTGCGGCTGCTTTTATATTCAGGGCGAAAAGAAACGGACGGATTTTGCTGTCAGACATGTTCTTGTCCCGAAGAATTCCTTCACGCCGCCTTTTGAAACCAGAGCTTCTCTGAAAACACGGCTTGAAAGCATGTATCAGGCAGTGAAAATCAGAACTGTCTATGCCGAAGGTATTTTCAAATGCAGAAAATGAAATGAAAATTTTATTCCGGATTTTCCGGCAGTGAATGAGAGACACTGCCGGAAAACCTATATCAGAAAGGACTTGTGTTATCATGTTATTGCGTATATCAGGAACAGTCAATGATTCTATCGTAGATGGTCCGGGTTTTCGGTTTACTATCTTCACACAGGGTTGCCCTCACCACTGCCCCGGCTGTCAGAATCCACAGACACATTCGTTTGAAGCCGGAAAAATTGTCACTACCAGTGAACTGCTTGAAAAAATCAAAAAAAATCCTCTGCTTGACGGTGTCACATTCAGCGGCGGAGAACCTTTCTGTCAGGCAGAAGCACTTGCTGAACTTGGCAGAGAAATCAAGAAACTCGGCTTGAATGTCATGACCTATACAGGCTTTGAACTGGAATATCTTGTTAAAAATCAGAATTCTAAAAATCATTACGGTGATTTACTGGAAGTCACTGACTGGCTTGTGGACGGAAAATTCATTGAATCTAAAAAGAGTCTGAATCTGCTGTTCCGTGGCAGTTCTAACCAGAGAATTCTGGACATTCACAAAAGTATGACTGCGCATAAGCCCGTTACTACCAATTTCGGAACAAATTTTATATGAATTATGTCTATATTCTGGAATGTGCTGACGGCACACTCTACACAGGCTGGACGACCTGTCCGGAACGGCGTGTAAAAGCTCATAATTCCGGAAAAGGTGCAAAATATACCCGTTCCCGCCGTCCGGTAAGGCTTGTCTATACAGAAACATGTCAGAATCAATCCGATGCGCTCCGGAGAGAATACGAAATCAAGCAGCTCTCCCGAGCGCAAAAATTATTACTGATTAAAAATGAATAAAATATGAATTTGTTTTTAAAGCATATAAAATAACATAAAAATTAACAAAAAGCAGTAAAAACATGCCGAAAACGTTATAAATAAGAAATTAAAAATCAGTTTAAAATATGATTAGTCATTGCATTTCCCTGAATTTTCCGGTAAAATATACAATAAAGACATGATTCGTTCATAAAATATATGATTTTTCTTTTACTTCACAAGGAGGAATGACATGAAACATTTAAAAAACAAAATTCTGAGTGCGCTGCTCGCCTGTGCAATGGCAATTCCGGCGATTCCTGCCGGAGTAGCAAGTACAATGACTGCTTCCGCTGCTACAGCAAACTGGAAGTTCGACTTCGGAAACGGCGGTACTTCTTCCGGCTATACCGGAGTATCTGCTTCAACCGGATATAACAGTTCGCTGGGTTACGGTTTCGCACAGACCGGAAACGTTTCTGATGTCAATGCCGGCGGCAGTGGTGCGGGAAGTGATGCCGTTCAGTTCACTTCTGATGATGCCACAAATACATTCAATGTTGACCTGCCGAAAGGTCTGTATGAAGTCACGGTTACTGTCGGCAATGCGCCAAGATGCTCCATCAAGATGGAAGGTATGCTCCAGATGATGAACCTTACCCGGCTCAATGCAACAGAAACTGTTCAGCTTCCTGTTACGGACGGACAGTTGAATATTCAGGCAGTAACAGGTATTGCAAACGGACAGCGTTCCATCTCGGCAATTGAAATCAAACAGCTCAACACGACAGGAGAAATGAATCCGCATTTATGGATTTGCGGTGACTCCACTGTTGCAAACTATTATAATCAGGCAGATACTGCTCAGCACGGCTGGGGTCAGCTGATTAAAAACTACTTAGCCGGAACACCTGCTGCAAACTATGTTGTCAGAAATATGGCAACTTCCGGACAGTATGCAAAAGGCTTTGTAGACGGCGGTCAGTTCGTGCCGATTGAAACTTACGGCAAACCCGGAGACTATTATATTATTTCTATCGGCATCAATGATACGAATTATTCCAACGGTGATGAATATTATACTGTTGTTTCCGATATGGTCACGAAGGCAAAAGCCAAAGGCATGACTGTCATTCTCGTAAAACAGCAGGGTCGCCACGGAGATTTAAGCCGTGAAAAACTTCTTGGCGGCAGATGGTTCGGCGGTCAGCTTGACCAGATTGGACAGGAACAGAACGTCAAAGTCGTTGACTTGTTTACAGCATGGCAGGATTTTGGGCTTTCTATCGGCGGCTATGATGCCATGACAGAATATTATGCCGCAGATGATGACTTGCATCAGAGTTTAAAAGGCTCTACCAAACTCGCTGAACTGATGGCTGAACTTGCCTTTGAAGAAGAAGCTGCCGAAATCGGCACAGAATATTTTATGATGAGAAACGGCAGTTCCGGGCAGTATCTTGCTATCACAGATACTCCGGCAGATGGTACAAATGTCGCACAGATTGAAAATCCCGGTATTAATAACAAATATGCACTCTGGAAAGCAGTTTCCGCCGGAAATGGTTATTATCATATTTATAGCTGTGCAGGTGACGGCTCAAAGCTGCTTGATGTGACCGCTGCACGGGCTGCCAATGGCACAAATATCGGCATTTGGAAAGATTCCGGCAGCAATGCGCAGATGTTCCGCTTTATCAAGCAGGATAACGGAAGCTATATTCTGACAACAAGATGCTCCGGTGACAAGAGTGCAGTCGAAATTATCAACGCTTCCAACGAAAACGGCGCAAATGCTCAGGAATGGGAACGCAATGGTCATCCCTGCCAGACATGGTATCTCGACCCGGTAACAGAAGCGAAGAAAGATACTTCCATTCCCGGTGATATCAATGATGACGGTATTGTCAATATTTATGACCAGATTCTGCTGAAAAAACAGATTGCCAGTCAGCACTTTACGCATCAGAACAGAAAGATTTCTGACCTGAACGGTGATGTCAATATTGATGCACTGGATGTCAGAACTCTGACAAATTTCCTGCACGGCAAAGGCATGGAAAGTTCCGAAACCGGAAAAAAAGTATACTATGCAATTGATGCCGCCTATACAAGATGCTACTATGAAGATACCAATGCCGGATTCACTTCCGATGCATACCTGAATTTATTCAACGAAACTGGAAGCTTTATTGAATTTACAGTAGATGCGCCAAAAGCCGGCAATTATCTGTGTACCTTCAATGTTGCCAACGGCAGCGCATCCAACAGACAGATGAAAATTCAGGTCAATGACAATGCAGATTACTGGTTACAGGATTTCCTGACCACAGGCGCATGGACAACATGGCAGGAAAGAGCGTTAGTACTTCCATTAACAGCTGGTGCAAATATTATCCGGCTGACTTCGGCAACTGCTGACGGTGGACCTAATATTGACTATCTCAGAACCGAATGGACAGATGAACCGATTGCAGAAATCTATGTTGCTCCTGAACCAGAACAGCAGCCTGTTTCCACAACACAGACTATCTATATCGCCGGAGATTCTACTGTACAGAGTTATCGTGCAAGCTATGCACCGCAACAGGGCTGGGGCTATTACTTAGGCAACTATTTCAACGCTGATAAAGTCACAGTCTCCAATCATGCCATTGCCGGAAGAAGTTCCAAGAGTTTCTACGATAACGGCAGACTTCAGACAATTCTGGATTCCATGCAGAAAGATGATTATCTGCTGATTCAGTTTGCTATCAACGATTCCGGTGCAAGCAATGCTGAAAGATATGCACCTGTCTGCGGAAATGTC
>DJXC01000119.1 GCA_002449575.1 Ruminococcus sp. UBA7014 | reverse complement strand
CCTCAACGACAACAAGCACGACTCCCGAAACAATTCCTGTAGGAGACTTGAATCATGACAATGTCGTAGATGCTGCCGATGCCGCCGAAATCCTCAAAGCTGCCGCCAATCTTGGCGCAGGTTATGTCAGCGGACTTTCTCCGGAACTCGAAAAGGCTGCTGATGTCAACGGCGATTCCCATATTGATGCCGCTGATTCTGCTATCATTCTTGCTTATGCCGCCGGAAAAGGCTCAGGAACAATTACAGACGAATTTGAAAATTATCTGAAAACTTTATAAAATCAGCAAATCAGCCCTGTATGCAGATACAAGGCTGATTTTTTTCAGGAATAAACAGATAAAATGATGCCAGTCAGCAGGAGCATTCCGGAAACCACAAATTCCAGAATGGAAATCAGAAACATTTCTTTTCCGGCACGTTCAGCAAAGGCTTCTGAATGCTCAAAAGGTGTCATTCTTCTGTGATTGACATCCTGATACGCACAGAGAAATACTTCTGTTTTGTTTCTTCTGTGATATTCTTCGACAACTGCCAGAATCAAACCGAGAATTCCCATCAGGAACAAGCATATGATGTCATCATCTGCCAGTATGCCGAAAATAATTCCTATCGGAGAGTACCGCAGAAGATATGCCCGGATAATAATCTTCCATTCCTGCGGTGTATAATTTCGGTTATGATTCGGATTTCTGTAGAAAGCGTTCTGCTTCCGGATTTTTTCTTCCATAGCAGAAGCTTTCGGAAAATGCTTCCGGGTGCTGATTTTATCTGTTATCTGGTAGAGAAAATATAAAATCCATATCAGAACAGTCACACTCCAGCCGAGTGCCGCAAACAAAACACTTTCATACCAGAATCCCAGTATCAGAAACAGCAGAGAAATCCATTCCAGATAGGGGAGTGTATTCCGGACAAATGGCATCACCGGCGGAAGCATCTCCGCTGATAAATATTCCCGTTCCGCCCACTGTGCGCCTTTCGTGAAGTGGTATAAAATTCTTTTCCGGACAGATGGCAGATTCTGCCGGATTTGTCGTTTCAGATTCCGGAGTTCTTTATGAGTTCTGTTTTCAGCGAGACGCTTTTCAATATCTTCTGCATAGCCGCCACATAACAAAAACAGCAGCAGGAAGTTAATCAGCTGTGTAAAAGTCAGCATTCCCAGAATCGCAGTCATAAAGCCCACTTCCTTTCTGTTTCAGATTATAGCATACTTTCCGGAAACTGTCAAGAATCCGGAAATTTGTGCAGAATGCCTTAATTTTTCAGAATTGTTTATGCAATATGCAGAATTTGTAAATTGCATCTTGTATTTATATGCTATTTCTGTTATAATGTGTATAAGTATCATATCTGATACAAGACACAGTTTGTTCATAATTTGACAGCCGATTATCAGCAGACAGAAGGGAGAATCAAAAAATTTCAGGCAGACTGTAATTTTTTATTATCATAAAGGAGGAAATTTTGTATGGAAAAAAGACGAAAACTTTCTTTGCAGATGATTGGCTTCATCACGGCTTTGATGATGATTCTGTCTGTTCTGCTTGTACTTCCGTCAGGTGCTTCCGTGACGGCAAAGGCAATTTCGGCAGATTATCCGGTACAGCTGATGAATCTCGCTTCAAAGAATAATGCTACTGTACTGACAGAAAGCGGCACAGCAGATAATTCTGCTGTTGTCATGAAAGCACTCGGAAACGATTTGTCTCCATCATGGAGATTTGACCGTGTGGGGGCTGACTCGAAAGGTACTTATTTCAAACTCTGCAATGCGCAGTCCGGCAGATTGCTTTCTCCGCTGAATTATAAAGTTTCGGCTGGGAATAGCGTTGTTGTTTATGGCTATGAATCTGCACAGTCTCAGCACTGGTATGTTGTTCCTGTCAAGCAGGACCATCTGAAAAATAATTTGTATTATAAGATTGTGAACTATTCAGATACCAATCTTGCGCTGACACAGGGGACAAACGGTATGACACTGGCAAACTATACCGGTGCAGACAATCAGTTGTTTTTGCTCAACTGTGACGGTTTACAAGGCTTTGCAGGCTACTGCTCCAATGATAACACAAATAATATCAAAGCAGGCAATATCGGCGGTCTGTTCGGCGAAACTGTAGAAGTTTCCACTTTTGCAAATCTTAAGAAATATGCTGAAGCCTCTGAAGCATATACAATTGTGATTACTGGCAAGATTGATGGCGGCAGCAATTACAAGCTTGACGGTCAGAATCATTATTATAATCCTGACGGCAGAATCTATGTAACAGATAATAAGACGATTATCGGCAGTTATGGAAATCATGTTCTGTATAATACTGCACTCTGCACCAAGCAGGGAAGCGGTCAGGGCAATAATGTGATTTTCCGGAATCTGGAAATCCAACATGATAAAGATGCTAACGGCAATGATAATATTTCTGTATATTTCGGTTCTGGTCAGAATCTCTGGGTTGACCATGTCACCTTTGTCGGACATGCTGACTATAATAAGGCGGCTTCCGGTCAGCCGGACTATGATAAATTCTTAGCCTGCTGTTATGATGCGGACTACTGCACTATTTCAGACTGTTCTTTCGGTCTGCATGAATACGGCTTGATTCTGGGTTATCCGGATGATACTGCTGATGTCAAGTCAAAATATGACGGCTATCCCCGTATGACACTGGCAAGCAATAAATTCTACAAAACTCTGACCAGAGGTCCGGGACTGATGAGATGGGGCTATTTCCATTCGTTCAATAACTATGTAGATACATTCAGCATGGCTTACACTGTTCACAGTGGCTGTGATATTTATGCTGAAAACTGCTATTATGCAAACGGCGGAAATGTAATCTGTGACTGGAATCAGATTACTTATCCCGGTGCTTATTATGAAACTGGTTCTAAGTCCTCCAGTTGCAGCAGAACTGTCCGTGGTGAAGGAACTACCAACAATCCAAGCTATTCTGTAGAAAGCACATGGAGACCGAAGAATAATTATAGTTATACTACTCTGTCAGCAGACCAGGCAAAAACATATTGTTCCAATTACAGCGGAAGTCAGTCTGCTAACAGTAACTGGATGTATCTCCGTTATGGAACAAAAGGCGTTCCGAGTGCGGGTTATCATGAAGAACCTAATGGCGAAGCTGTTCCGGTTGCAGCAAGCTTTACCGAAGGCGCAGCTTACAGAATTAAGAATGTCAATTCCGGACTATATCTGGAAGTAGCCGGTGCGGCTGCCGAAAATGGTACAAATGTTGACCAGTGGGGTTCTGACGGCTCTGAAATTCATAATATCTGGAAATTGTTCAGCGCAGGAGACGGCTATTATTATATTGTTTCCTGTGTTGGTGACGGCGGTACTTATGTTCTGGACGTTGCCGGAAAGAAAAAAGATAACGGTACAAATATCGACATTTATCAGTATAATGGCGGAACAAATCAGCAGTTCATGCTGACACAGAATGCTGATGGTTCTTATAAAATCAGAACCAGAATTTCCGGTGAAACTTCTGCTGTGGAAATCATCAATGCAGATAAGACTTCTGGTGCAAACGCTCAGGAATGGGAAGTGAATGGTGTAAACTGTCAGGACTGGATTCTGGAA
>DJXC01000155.1 GCA_002449575.1 Ruminococcus sp. UBA7014 | reverse complement strand
AGCAGCAGAAGAAGCACAGGAAACGCCCGATGAAGTTACTTCTGTTGTAGAAACGGCTGAACCTGTACAGACGCAGGAAGCTGTACAGACACAAGAACCTGTGCAGACACAGGAAGCTGTACAGACACAGGAAGCCGTACAGACACAGGAAGCTGTACAGACGCAGGAAGCTGTACAGACACAGGAAGCAACACAAGCTCCGGAAACTGATGCAGTATCAACACAGGAAGAATCTGTTATCGAAACAGAAACAACTGCCAGTGAAAGTGCAGCTGCTTCTGAAACAACAACAACAGAAAAAGAAACAATTGCAACCACAACAGAAACAGAACAGGTTACTGCTGACCTGAAAGCTCCCAAACTTGGCGAATTTAAAGTAAGCAAGGCAGAGGACGGCGACAGCGCAGTAGCTGTTGTTTCATGGAATGCTGTTACTGGTGCAGAAGGCTATCAGGTTTATAGAACTGTAGTAATCGCTGGTGAAGAAGATACACCTATGACACAGGCTTTCGATGTAAAGGGTACTTCCTATCAGACAGGCGGTCAGGAAGCCATGAAAGAAACTATTAAAGTTCGTGCATTCAAAGTCGTAGATGGCAAGAAAGTATATGGCGCATGGAGTACTTCTATGACTGTTTATCTGAATGGTATGAAGGAAGATAAAGCAGCAACAGAAACTACAAAGACAACCACAAAAGCTACTACAAAAGCTACCACAAAGGCAACTACAAAAGCAACTACCGCTGCTTCCGGAAAGACAGAATCCCCGAAAACAGGCGACAGCACAAATATTCCGGCAGCCGCTGCTGCTGCAACAGCTTCTGCACTGCTTGCCAGCGCAGCAATCACAAAGAAAAAGAAATAATTCAGCGTTTGCATCAATGCTGAAAAAATTCCCCTGAATTCCTCAGGGGGATTTTTTTTCAGAAATCAGGCTTGCTTTTTTTTCAGGAATATGCTATAATAATTAGGATAATAAAAATCATGCCCGAAAGGAATGATATGATGCAGAGCGGAATCAGTAAATTAGACCTGAAAAGAATCAACCGGATGCAGGTACTCCGCACAATCTGGGAAGCAGGACCAGTTTCCAGAGTGGATTTGTCACAAAAATTGCAGATTACACGAGCTTCCATCACCCAGATTACAAATGCGATGATTCAAGAAGGCATTCTGATGGAAATCGGAGAAGCCCCCTATCAGAATCAGCAGGACAGCCGTCTGCCAAAAGGCAGACGGAAAATTCTTCTGGATATTAACGCAAATTATAAATTTGTTCTTGGTGCGGTTATCAGCGAACAGGAAGTGACAGTCGGGTTATGTACTATGCATATGGAAATTCTGGATAAAACCTATATGCGCTGTACCGACCATACCAGCCGGAAAGAAATCATTCAGTTTATTATCAATTCAGCAGAACATATGATGAGTGACAGCTGCCTGACAAAAAATGATGTATTAGGGCTTGGCGTAGGTGTCATGCCGATTATGATAGGAAGAATGCGGGTATTTTATAAAGATGGTATTCTGGATTTCACAGAACTGACAAAGGCGTTGACGGCATTTCCACAGATGCCGCCTGTGTTTTGCGGAAATGCCGTCTGGCTACAGGCACTTGCAAATGCAGATTTGCAAAGAGGAAATATCACTGTCAATGCAAATCATGTTTACTTGCACCTTGGCAGCCATATTCACATTGCACTGCTGAGAGCAGAAAAGTCTGAGAAAGATTATCTGACATACAGCTATCTGACAGAGCGGTGTATTGTCAGACCGGGCGGCAGACAGCAGGACAGTTATCCGGCAGGTTCAGTTCGGGCGCAGTTATCTGTACAGGCAATGCAGGCAAGAATTGCAGAAGTTTACAGCAAAGAGAAAACGCCGTTTCTGTATTCAGCAACAGACGGATATATTGAGCGTGTAACACTGGAACAGATGTATCAGGCAGTTTCTTCGGGAGATGCCCGGTGTGAATCGGTCGTGAATGAAATCATGCAGGACTGGAGCGTATTGCTGCATAATTTGGTCTGCTGTTTTCAGGCACAGACAGTGGTACTGCATCATTTTGAAATGACAGAAAAAGGCTTTGCTATATTTAAGAAATATATAAAACAGTTTACAAGTGATGATATTGCAGAACGGTTAGTTTGCAGCAGTGTGGAAGGCAAAACAGATTTTCTGGGTGGCTGTTCTCTGGTATTACTAAAAAATTTCTACATGAACGGCGGAATTCCAGAATAAAGCATTATTGAATTTACCATAAAATCATAAGGCAATGAAGCCTCATACAGTCTGAGTAATCAGAAGCTGTATGAGGTTTTTATATTTATAAATAATAATATTTTATATTTTTGGAGGTTTTTGATTATGGAAGAACATCAGACAAAATATGTATTTGTCACCGGAGGAGTCGTTTCCGGACTGGGAAAAGGCATCACAGCGGCATCACTCGGCAGACTGCTGAAAGCAAGAGGCTACCGGGTGACAATCATGAAACTTGACCCTTACATCAATGTTGACCCCGGAACGATGAGTCCTTATCAGCACGGCGAAGTTTTCGTTACAGAAGACGGCGGCGAAACGGATTTGGACCTTGGACATTATGAAAGATTTATTGATGAAAACCTTTCTGTAAATAATAATGCAACTACCGGAAAGATTTACTGGACAGTACTCAATAAAGAACGTCGTGGTGATTATCTGGGCGGAACAGTACAGGTCATTCCGCATATCACAAATGAAATTAAAGAAAGAATCTATCGTGCAGGCAAGAACAGCAATGCAGATATTGTCATTACAGAAATCGGCGGAACAGTGGGTGATATTGAAAGTACGCCCTTTCTGGAGGCAATCCGGCAGTTTGCCGGAGAAGTCGGCAGAGAAAATGCCATGTATATTCATGTGACACTGCTGCCGTTTATTTCCGGCTCAAATGAGCTGAAATCAAAACCCACACAGCATTCTGTGAAAGAATTATTATCCATTGGCATTCAGCCGAATATTATTGTCTGCCGGACAGAACAGCAGATTCCGGCAGATGTCGCCGAAAAAATAGCCTTGTTCTGCAATGTCCGGAAAGCAGATATTATTCAGAATATGACTGCACCTTCTCTGTATGAAGTGCCTGTCATGCTTGAACAGGAAGGACTTGCAAAAGAAGTCTGCTATCATCTGGGACTGATTAACCGTGGACCTGATTTGGCTGACTGGATAGCTATGACGGAACGCCAGAACCATGCAGAAAAAGAAGTTATCATCGGACTGGTCGGGAAATATGTTTCTTTACAGGATGCCTATCTTTCTGTAGCAGAAGCTCTTCGACACGGCGGAATTGTCAACGATGCAAAAGTTCATATTCTCTGGATAGATTCTGAAAAAATAATGCCGGATACTGCGGAAAAACTGCTTAGTTCCTGTGACGGCATTATTGTGCCGGGCGGATTTGGAGACAGAGGTATCGAAGGCATGATTGAAGCAATTCGTTACGGAAGAGAACACAATATTCCTGTATTCGGCATTTGTCTGGGTATGCAGATGATGGTAGTCGAAACAGCACGACATCTTGCCGGACTGCCGGAAGCAAATTCTTCAGAATTTAAGCCGGACGGCACACAAAATGTCATTGATATTATGGACGAACAGAAAGATATTACTGAAAAAGGCGGTACAATGCGGTTAGGATTATACCCTTGCAAACTGGTGAAAAATACACTTGTTTCCAGAATTTACGGAGAAGAACTGATTTATGAACGTCATCGTCACAGATGGGAATTGAATAATGCTTACCGTAAGCATCTGACAGAATCCGGATTAAAAATTGCAGGACTTTCTCCGGATGAAAAACTTGTCGAAATTGTGGAGCGACCGGAACACCCATGGTTTGTAGGTGTGCAGTTTCATCCGGAATTCAAGTCCCGTCCAAATCGTCCGCAGAAATTGTTTGCAGATTTTATCCGTGCATCTTTGGAAACAAAAGAAAAGAAATTATAATTTTTCTATTGCAATTTTTCTGAAATTATGTTATGATAAAAGATATGAAAAAATTTTTTAAAGAAGGGATTTTGCTATTATGAGTTCAGGAAAAACAGGGTTTGACAATGACAAATATTTAAAAATGCAGTCAGAACATATCCGGGAGCGGATTTCGCATTTCGGAGACAAACTGTATCTGGAATTCGGCGGAAAGCTGTTTGATGATTATCATGCATCAAGAGTATTGCCGGGATTTAAGCCGGACAGTAAATTGCAGATGTTATTGCAGCTTAAAGACGAAGCCGAAATTGTGATTGTCATTAATGCCGGAGATATTGAGAAAAATAAGGTTCGTGGAGATTTGGGAATTACTTATGATAAAGATGTGATTCGTTTGTTCCAGATTTTTACAAAAATCGGCTTGTATGTCAGCAGTGTTGTGCTGACCCGGTATGAGCATCAGCCCACAGCAGATGCATTTCAGAGCCGTCTGGAAGCTCTCGGCGTGAAAGTATATCATCATTATTCTATCAAAGGTTATCCGTCAAATCTGGAATTGATTATGAGTGACGGCGGCTACGGAAAAAATGACTATATTCAGACTTCCCGTCGTCTGGTTGTTGTCACTGCACCAGGCCCCGGCAGCGGTAAAATGGCAACATGTCTCTCACAGATATACCATGAACATAAGCGGGGTATCAAGGCAGGCTATGCAAAGTTTGAAACATTCCCTATCTGGAATCTTCCTTTGCGTCATCCGGTAAATATTGCATACGAAGCGGCAACTTCTGACCTGAATGATGTGAATATGATTGACCCGTTTCATCTGGAAGCCTATAATAAAACAACTGTGAACTATAACCGTGATATTGAAATTTTCCCGGTTCTGAATTCTATGTTTGAACGGATTCTTGGTAAATCTCCTTATAAATCCCCGACAGATATGGGCGTGAACATGGCAGGCAACTGCATTATTGACAATGCGACTGTGTGCGAAGCTGCCAATGAAGAAATTATCCGGCGTTACTATACTGCATTATGCGGACAGAAAAAAGGAACAGTTTCCGAAGAAGAAATCTATAAGCTGGAACTGCTGCTCAAACAGGCAGGGCTGAAAGCCGAAGACAGAAGCGTGATTGCTCCGGCACTTGCCAAAGAACAGCAGACCGGAGAGCCGGCAGCAGCAATGGAACTGCCGGACGGTACAATTCTGACCGGAAGAACCTCTGAATTGCTGGGCGCATGTTCCGCATTGCTTTTGAATGCGCTGAAACATTTCGCTGAACTGGATGATAAAATTCTGCTGATGTCTCCGCATGTCATTGAACCTATTCAGAATCTGAAAATTCAGCATCTGGGAAATCAGAATCCTCGTCTGCACACAGATGAAACACTGCTTGCATTATCTATCTGTGCAGCAACAGACGAAAATGCAAAAAAGGCAATGGAACAGATTTCAAAACTCTGGGGCTGCGAAGTGCATTCTACAGTAATTCTTTCTCCGGTAGATGAAAGAATTTTCAAACGACTGGGTGTGAACCTGACCTGTGAACCAAAATTTTCCTGAAAAAAGAACGTCTCTCCGGTATGCCGGAGAGGCGTTTTATCAAAGATTAGCAAGAAAA
>DJXC01000223.1 GCA_002449575.1 Ruminococcus sp. UBA7014 | reverse complement strand
GTTGCGCCTGTAGCTCCGGTTGCACCAGTAGCTCCAGTTCTTCCGGGTCTTCCGGGTCTTCCAGTAGCTCCTGTTGCGCCTGTAGGTCCAGTAATTCCAATCGGCGGACATGGCGGAAATGTCGGACATGGAATGATTTCAGGGTTGCCGCAGCCGCAGCAAGAATACATAGCCATTATCTGTCACGCTCCTTTCAGTTTCTCACGGAAATATTTCTGATTGAATAAAAATCCTGCATTTCTTGGTTTAATACGTCCTGCCTTGTCATTATATGCCTTTGCCTGTAAAAAGTTCCTCATATGGTCATAGCAGACACATAACTGCATATAAGGAATATAATCATGGCAGTCCGGTGTAGAAAAACCGCCCTGTTCTTCCGGAAATGGAGCATTGACAGCGGATTCATACCAGAAAATGGCTTCCTGCCATTTCTGCTGATTCATCAGGATTTTGCCGATATCACAGCAGATTTCTGCACGGGGACGGTCATATAGAAAACTATGGAACAAACTGTTCAGGGCATTTTCAGTATCATGAAGTGCAAGATAGCAGGCAGAAAGTTTCTGACAGGCATCAATCCGATTTTCTGTCCAACCGTCCGGCTGTGAGAGAAAATTCTGGTAAGCAGAAACTGCATCTTCATACTGCTGATGATAATATAATTCATTTGCATAATAAAATTGTTCTCTTGCAGAAAAATGATGATTCTGAAAACGTAATTTTTCAAAAATACGGAGATTTCTGTCAGGGTCATTGATATGCAGTTTTCTGTGTTGTACAGCAATATCAGAATACAGAATTTCACCGGAAGGGATAATGCATTCATGTACTGCGCCTTCCCAGTGAAAGTGGCAGGAACACCGGAAAATTCGTTCCCGGTAGTAAGTATAGACGGGATTATCCTGTTCATCAAATGCGATATGATATGGCATCATTACAACATCTGCGGAAAGGTTTTGTTTCAGACTGCATAATTTCTGCTGATTTTCGCTGCTGATGACATCATCTGCATCCAGCCACATCTGATAATCGCATTTTGCTTTAGAAAACGCAAAATTTCGGGCATCTGCAAAATTATCATTCCATGGGAAATCATAAATTTTGTCAGTATACTGCCGGGCGATTTCTTTCGTTTTATCCTGTGAGCCGGTATCTGCAATGATAATTTCATCAGCGACAGATTTCATACAGTCAAGACATCTTGCAAGAACGGGTTCTTCATCCCGGACAATCATGCACAGGCTAAGAGTTGCCATAAAATTTTCACTCCGTTTCTGATATGATAGTTATCCTATGCAAAAACAGAAGATTCTGTGACAGATTTTTGTAAAAAAGGTTGACATTTTGCTAAAAATCAGGTATGATAATAACAGAGATTCTTTGAAAACAGGGAGTGAGAACTAAATTTGCTGCACGCTGTATTATTTTTAGTGATAGTTTTATTTGAAGCATTATCGTTGTATAATTCTATCCTGCATAAACAGAAAGAGGAAGAGTTAAAAAAAGAAATCAGCAGATTGAAAAAAGAAATCAGCAGATTGCAGATTTCTCTCAAAAAAATTCCGGATACGAAACAGCTTCAGGACGAAGTCACTATATTTTCCGAAGCTGTCGATAAAAAAATACAGGAAGTTGACCGCCTAACAGAACAGACCTCACAGGAAATGCAGAAAGCCCGGATGGAAACAAAACAAAAATTAAAAAATTTTGATACTTATCTTTCTGCACTGAAAGAGAAACTGAAAGAAAAACAGAATGTTCTGGACATGGATTTGAATTACATGAACAAGCGAATCGGATTGTATCAGGCGGAACAGGACGATTTTAAAAATTTGCTGATACAGTGTGAAACGCAGAAGTCCGAACTGGAAAACGCCGTCCGTACTGCCAGAGATGATATTTCTGCCTGCTATTATGATATTCAGGAAAAACTAGAAAGATTATATGATTCTGTGCCGGAATCCGGACAGAAAGAGATGAAAAAAAACAACGGTATCCGAACCAGAAAAATTACTCTGAAAGCAAAACCAGATACCGAAATTCTGAATTTACTGGATATGATAGACAGCATGTCACAGCGACTGACAAAAAAAGAAACCGGAATCCGGTTTGAAAAGATTATGTGTATTATTCTGAAAGCAAACGGTTTTACTTCTGTCGAAACAACAATCCCTTCCAACGATGACGGCATTGATATTTTTGCAGAGCGGAATCATCTTTCTTTTGCGATTCAATGCAAATGTTATCTTAATGATGTAGATAAAAAAGCGATACAGGAAGTAGCTTCCGGCAATCTGAAATATCAGAAAGACAAAGCGGCAGCAGTAACGAACAGGCATTTCAACAGTTATGCACGGCAATTAGCGCAGGAAGTAGATGTAGAATTATGGGAACGGGAACAGCTTATCAGAATGCTGTGCCGGCTCAGTCCGGAAGAAATCGCAAAATGTGCGACTATCTGTGCAAAACCGGAATACCGGACAGCAAAATCAGCTAAAATTTCAGGAAAATCATAAAAGCTCTGCCAGTCAGCAGAGCTTTCTCTTATAAATCCCAGTTTTTCGGCTGATAGCCGATATGTTTATGCTTATAATTCATCAGGACAACCTGTGATTCATATTTCTGTTTTTCAATAGCATACTGAATAAAATCATCAATCCGTTCATCCTGTACAAAACCGCACTCCAGAAAATTTGTCAGATTT
Organism: Ruminococcus sp. UBA7014; assembly: GCA_002449575.1. GTDB lineage: Bacteria > Bacillota > Clostridia > Oscillospirales > Ruminococcaceae > UBA3855. Next base: position 7,593 of record DJXC01000223.1, on the reverse strand, counting down.
CCGGTATCATTCTGATTAATAAAAGCAGTAATAATAGCTTTTGTATATTGGGGCTGTTCCGGCTGACAGAACGCATTGACAAGGTATCCCTGTCCGGCTTCTATACTGAATAACTGTTGCTGAATGCAGAAATGCAGAATAGTTGTTGCAGGAAATGCAGGATATCTTATCTGCTGTATATTTTCCGGAATCATCACAAACCGCAGTTCGTAACATGCATGAAATGTATTCTGCATAATAGAAAAAACTTTTTTCGGCAGCACAACAGAAGTCAGTTTTTCACAATGGGAAAAGCTCTGAATTCCAAGAACAGATACATTTTCGGGGATTTTTATTTTTTTCAGGCTGATACAGTTTTTAAAAGCCCTGTCCTTGATTTCCTGCAATGTTTCGGGAAATGTGACATTTCTCAGATTTTTGCAGTTCATAAAGCAGGAATCATGAATGACAGTAATATTCGGGGGGATTATAATTTCTCCGAGGGACTCACAGCCGGAAAAGACTTCAACGCTCATGCGTGAAAGCGTTTCGGGAAGTTTCACGAACAACAGATTTTTACAGTTCTTAAAAGCACCTGCGCCGATATTCGTTACACCTTCCGGAAAGCGGACGGCATAAAGATTATCGCACCCGGCGAAGGCATGTTTATCAATCATGCGGACATGCTCCGGAATAGTGATTTCCGTTTCACCGGACTGCGGAAAATATCGATTCAGAATGCCATGTTTTGTATCGATAATAAAAGCCATGCAGAACGCTCCTTTCAGTATTCCGGCTGATTCATAATCCACCGCCACGGCTTATTTTTCCAGATTTCTCCGGCATAGTCGATGCCCACACGCTTTTCCGTATGCCATGAACAGAAACTGCCGTCATCTTCAATCCAGATTTCCGGATTTTTCACAATACTCTGTCCGTTGAGGATTTTTGTAATCTGTAATGCTTTGGTAAGTTTTCCCGGACCATTGTGAAATTCTCCGGCACGGAACAGTACCCCCTGCGGATGGTCTTCCTCACCAGTGACAACATTCATCAGGTGATTTGTTCCGTAACAAAGATAAACGTAAATTGTTCCGGATTTATGATACAACATTTCTGCACGTTTGGTTCTGCCTTTGGAAGCGTGACAGGCTTTATCTTCTTCACCTCTGTAGGCTTCTGTTTCAGTAATGCGTTCACGGAGTTCCGTACCGTCCGGAAGTCGATGCACCAGAATTTTCCCTATCAGGTCAGGTGCAACAACAAGGCAGTCTCTGCCGAAAAATTCGGCATCAAGTATTGTTTTCTTCTGCATGGAATCACCCTTTAAAGATTAATTTTTCAGCAAGTTCCCTGTCAGGCTTACTATACACAGTCTGCTGATTTGTGAAAATTACCATACCGGGTTTTGCACCGTTTGGCTTTTTGACAAACTTTACTTTTGTAAAATCGACAGGCACTTGCGCCGAATCTCTGGCTTTACTGTGATAAGCAGCCAGAACAGCCGCCTGACGGATTGCCATTTCAGACGGTTCTTTTCCGTCAGTGACAAGAATCACATGAGAACCCGGTATATTCTGCGTATGCAGCCAGATGTCCTGTTTTGCTGCCTGTTTCAGAGTCAGCTGGTCATTCTGCCGGTTATTTCTGCCAACGAGAATTAAAAAGCCGTCTTCTGACTGATAAGCCATAGGAGGAGCTTGTCTGGCAGGCTTCTGTTTCTGGGTTCTGTTCCGGAGATACCCCTGCTGTGCGAGTTCTTCCCGGAGCAGCAGCAAATCATTTTCTGTTTCGGCACGGCTGAGAATATCGAATACACTTTCCAGATAAATCAATTCCTGTTCGCCCTGTTGCATCTGTTCTGAGAGCTTTTGCTTTGCTGTAGCTGCTTTCCGGTAGAGGGTATAATATTTCTGTGCATTCTGTGCAGGGGTAAGATTCACCTGCAACGGAATGGAAATTTCCGGACAGGAATCTTCATAAAAGTTTATGACTTTTGCAGAAGTATCGCCTTTCTGAATCTGGTACAGATTCGCAGAAAGTAAATCCCCGTATAATTTATTCTGATTCATCTTGTCAGTTTCGGCGAGTTCCTGTTTCTGATGTTCAAGTTTTCGGGAAATGCGTTCTGTACGGTTCATAATCAGCTTGAACAGGTCATTTGCCCGCTGTTTCATACGGGCTTTCAGGTCACGCTGGGAATAGAACGTGTCAAGTGTCATACTTGCGGAAGGCATGGGCTTGACAAGCATCAGATTTCCATACTGTTCCGGACGGAAGAAACAGAAATCTTTCAGATTGCCTTCAGGAGTCAGCAGCAGATGAAACTGATAATTCTGATTCCGGAGCATATCCGCAGTTTTATGAATGATATATAATAATCTTGCCTGCTGATTTTTATCAAGTTCATGGCTTCTGATTCCGGATTTACAGGTATAGAATGCCCATTCTCTGGTCAGCAGAGGCGAAACACCCTCAAATATGGATAATAACGCTTTTGCTAATTCATTATCCGGTGCAAGCAGTAGTGCATTGAGAATCGTTGCATCATCTGTTTCTAGAAAATGCAGTCTCTGGCTTCTGTGCGGCATTTCGTAAGGAAAACCGGACAGAAGCACCCTTTCTCTTGTAATATCGGCATTTCGTTTAAGAGAGTCAATTATTTTGCCGTCCTGACTGATTAAAATACAGTTGGAATATCTGCCCATGACTTCACAGGCAAGTGTCAGGCGGACAGCATCACCAAGTTCGTTGATACAGTCAAAGTCAAGAAACAGAATTCTTTCAAGACCATCCTGCCGGACAGCAACGAACTTTCCACCGCCGAGGTGTTTTCTTAATAACATGCAGAACATCGGTGGTACAGCAGGATTTTCAATGCTGATTTGTGTCAGATGAATTCTGGCACTGTCGCCGGAAATGTTGATTAAAATTTTCACAGCTCCCTGAAAACTTCTCAGATGCAGAATCACTTCATCTCTGGAGGGCTGATGAATTTTTTCGACTCTTGCACCCAGATACGGTTCTATCTCCTGCCGGACAGCGCAGAGATACGCACCATCAAAAGCCATATTATCACGCTTCTTTCTGATAGATTAGAATTTCAAATGCTGTCTGCACTTCGAGTGTTTGCAGAGCCTGCATCCGTTCCCGCTCCTGTGAACCGGTGCGGTAAGCATAAGGAGTCATCTGAAAAAGATTTTGAATATCCTGAGAATTATCCAGAAAAATTTTTTGTTCACAGGAAATTTTTTCAAGAAATCTGAAATTTTCCAGATGATAATCTTTGACCTGATTTTCATAAGGCTTGTCATAGACTGCCTGTTTGAGTTCCCATAAGTGCAGAGCGGACGGAATCACCATGATAAAATAAGAACCGACTTTCAGAACTCTATAAAATTCCGTTCCGCAGTACGGAGCGAAAACGCTTATCAGCATAGCAAAGCTGTCGTCACTGACAGGCAGATGAAACACACTGCCAACAGCGTAATGTGTACGCTTATCGGCACGGGCAGCAAAATCAGCAGCGGTTTTAGAAATATCCACCCCATAGCAGACGGCATTTTCTGGAAGAGAATCACAGATTTTTTTTGTATAATAGCCTTCGCCGCAGCCAGCATCGAGCAGGCTGCCACCCGGAAGCAGATAAGTCTTCACTGTCTGACACAGTGTATTCTGCAAATGCTGATAATAATTTTTTCCAAGAAAGTCACGTCTTGCACGAACCATTTCCGGATTATCGCCCGGTAGTTTTGCATGTTTCTGACTGACGGGCAGAAGATTAACATAACCGCTCCGTGCTTTATCGAATGAATGATTTTTCGGACATTTCAGAAATTTTTCAGATTCTGTGAGAATTCCACCACAAACGGGGCAAATCCAAAGGGAAAGTTCAGACATAGTGTACAGGGTCTCCTTCTGCAAATTCGATAATTTTCAGTTTCGGGAACGCTTCCCGGAGTTTCCCGGCAACATAGGGAATCATGATAACTTCTGTATGATAATGACCACAGTCAAGCAGTGCAAGATTGAGTTCTTCCGCTTTATACCAGCGGTCATGCTTGACATCTCCGGTTAAGAAACAGTCACAGCGTCCGGCAAGGTCTTCGAGCATAGATGCACCCGAACCGGAACAAATGGCAATTTTTTTTATATTTCCCTGATAATTTGCGGAATATCTGACAATTTCGCAGTGCAGGGCATTTTTAGCAATTCCGGCAAATTCCGGAAGAGAACATGCCTGTTTCAGCGTGAGGATTCTGCCGAGACCATCGGCTTCAATCGGAAGAATTTTTTCTTCGATTTGAATTTCTGATTGTAATTTCTGCACAATCAGGTCATTGATACCGCCGGATGCAATGTCAAGCGGTGTATGGCAGCAGATAGCAGAAATATCATGCTTTGCAAGCTGATACACAACTGAACCGGAATATAAATTTTTCAGTGCCGAAAAAATGACAGGATGATGCGAAAAAATCAGGTTACAGCCTGTTTCCTGTGCTTTTTTCAGGGCATTGACGGAAATATCGAGCGAAATCAGAACACCAGAAACTTTCTGATTCCAGTCCCCTGTTAAAAAACCGGAATTATCCCATTTTTCCTGTGTTTCAAACGGTGCAAACTGATTGATAATATGATAAATTTCTCTTACAGTTATCAATTTTTCTCACACTCCTTTATGATTTTCTGCATAGCTGCAATGGTGTCATTCAGTTCCTTTGGAACAGAAATACCCTCATGATAATAAATCCCCGTTCTTCTTCTGGATAGCCGGAGAAACTCATTTTTTGCATAGGATAAGCCCTCTTTTGTGTGCAAATCCATTTTTCCGAAATATATATTCACAGCATCCGGAACAGTGAAATTCCATGTTTGCTTTACCTGCATGACAGCATATAAAAAATGCTTATCCGGAACACAGATTTCTTTCTGAATTTCAAAACCGTGTTCATAAAGCCATTTCCGGAGCAGTTCGGCTTTTGTCATCGGCTGGAGAATCAGATTGATAGTATCCAGCGGAAACAAACACATTTCCAGAATGTGAATCATTGTTTCTCCGCCCATTCCTGCAATGACAATATCAGTAATGCCGTCCGGCGGAACATTCTGCAAACCATCAGAAAGAATAGTCTGAATTTTTTCAGACAGTCCGGCTTTCATAATCGTCTTTTCTGCTGATTGCAAAGGACCTTCCCGGACATCACTTGCGATTATTTTTTCAGCAATCTGATTTTGTATCAGATATACTGGAAGCTGTGCATGGTCTGTTCCCACGTCACAGACGAAATTTCCCTGTATGAATTTTGCACAGGCGAGCAGTCTGGAGTTGAGCATAACTAATTTCCTCATAAAAAACGGGGCAGCGGATTTCGCCGCCGCCCTGATGTTTACTTATTTTCCTTCAAAATAGGCATTGAGCTGAGAAACAAGTTCTTCAGGGTCAGTGCCGTGAACAGCACAAGCCTGCTCAATGGTTTCGCCTCTGGAAGCCGGACAGCCCAGACAGTGCATACCTATTTCCAGAAAATACGGCGCAACATCAAAATCTTCATCAAGAATATCGCCGATAACAGTATCTTTTGTTACAATCATAATTCTAACCTCTTTTCCTGAAAAATTATTCTCCCTTCATTTTTGCAAAGCATTCACTGCAATAAACAGGTCTGTCTTCACGGGGCTGGAAAGGAACTTTTGCCTCTCCGCCGCATCCTGCACAGACAGCAGTGAACATTTCACGAGGGGCTCTGGATGCACCTTTTCTGGCAGCACGGCATTCTTTGCATCTCTGGGGTTCATGTTCAAACCCTTTTTCAGCGTAGAATTCCTGTTCACCGGCAGTAAAAGTAAATTCTTTTCCGCAATCCTTGCAAACTAAAGTCTTGTCTTCGTACATAATCAATTACCTCACTAATAAGATGTGTTTTGTCCGGGATTACGGCAGTTACGCAATAAGCCCTTTCATATATCGCACCCGTAAACGGGGACGAAACAAAATATAAATTATTCTGCATCCTGCTGAACAGCACGCATTTTCCGCCGGATTCTCTGCATGGCATTATCAACAGATTTCACGCTGATATGCAGTATTTCGGCAGTGTGGGCATAAGAAGCCCCATTCAGAATACATTGTAGAATTTCCCATTCTTTGTCAGAAAGCAATGCCATCACCTGCATCCGGCACTGTGCATAGCTTTCTTTCTGCATCAAAATACTTTCGGGTGTATCAGCATCAATCAATTCGCCTTTTTCCTCCAGTTTCTGAATCAGATTTTCTTCTGGAACGGCATGGTTCTGCTGACTGCGCATGAAAGAGCGCATCCGGTTGATAATGCAGACCTGTGCAAACGAGGAGAATCTTTTTTCCTGACTGCTGTCGAACTGCTTCATGATTTTCAGGAGTGTGATTAAACCTTCCTGTGTCAGGTCATCCACATCAGCAGGCGCAGACGCATACCGTCCGGCATGAAATCTAACAAGGCGGAAATATCTTGCCAGCAGTTCAGCTTCTGCTTCGACAGAAGTCCGGGAAAGAACAGCAAGCTCCTCATCAGTCAGACAGCCAAGAGCGGATTTATCCGGCATAGGCAGCCCTTCCCTGTGCAAAGAGGTCACCGCCGTGTGCATCATTGCAGACAACAAGGGGGAAATCTTCGATATAGAGCCGTTTGATGGATTCACAGCCTAAATCTTCAAATGCAATAACCTGTAAATCTTTAATGCATCTTGCGGCGAGCGCACCTGCACCGCCGACAGCGCAGAGATAAACAGCATGATTCCGGACAATAGCATCACGGACAGCCTGAGAGCGTTCGCCCTTGCCAATCATAGCAGCAAGACCTAAATCAAGCAGCCGAGGTGCATAGGGGTCCATTCTTCCGGAAGTAGTAGGACCGCACGCTCCGACGGGTTTTCCCGGTGGAGACGGTGTAGGACCTGCATAATAAATTACAGCATTTTCGATAGCAAACGGCGTGGGCTTACCGGAATCAAGCAGAGCTGCAATGCGTTTGTGTGCGGCATCTCTGGCGGTATAGACAGTACCTGATAACAGGATTTTATCACCGATATGCAGTTGGTCGGCACAGGATTTCAGTGACTGTGCATTGAGTTTGAGAAGTTCCGGCATGATTCACACCTCTGTAAATTTAAAAATCAATTATTTCTGTTTTTTTTCTTTTTATTTGCAGCATTATTTTCTGCAACAAGTTCATCCCAGTCGAAATCGCTGCCGCCTTTTTTCTTCTTTTGCTGCTGAGGTGGTGCGCCGGCAGCTCTGGCACGGATACCTGTATTAAAGTTCATCATACCACCGGACTGAGAGAAGCTGTCAATGTCCAGAATTTTTTCTTCTTCGGGCTGGAAAGTATCGGCTTCTGCCGGAGCTTCTTCCTGGAGCGTAAAGATATTTTCATTTGCCTGTGGTTCTTCGACAACAGCCTGTTCTGCTTCTTCGAGCAGAGCAGAGAGGTCAGGAGCCATAGAAGCGACAGTTTTCGGAGCAGGTTTTTCAGCAGGTTTCTGTTCCTGAACAGGCGCAGGCTTCACTTTTGCCTGAGCAGGTTTCAGCATATCCGGTTCTTCGACAACAGCCTGTTCTGCTTCTTCGAGCAGAGC
>DJXC01000188.1 GCA_002449575.1 Ruminococcus sp. UBA7014 | reverse complement strand
TATAGGCGGGGGAGGATGTCACGCTATGATAAGAATATCTGAATTTTTCCAGAAAGGATGCTTTTAATGTCATGTCAAAATTTGCAGTAAAATTTGAATCGTTTACCAGAATTGTCATCAGTCTGCTGATGATTTATATTATGGGGATGTTAAGCCTTGTGAGTCTTTCCTCTACTACTGGAATGCAGATTGTCAAAGAGGGCGAAGATGTAGATACTGTTGTTATCAGAATTTTTAAGGCACAGGAATCTGTTGTTTTTCATCATGATGATATGCTTGTGAATGTCATCATGCTTGCCGTGTTCGGCATTATCTGTTTTCTGATACTCCCGAAAATGAAAAAACTTTCTCTCCGGACGGAACTGATTTTTATCACGGTCTGGACGATTCTTGCCGGGACAATATGGGTTAATTCTTCAATGGTTCAGCCGACTTTTGACTCTGCTTATGTGACCGAATATGCACAAAAATTTGCCTCTGGAGACTATTCCGGCATGTCAGATAAGTATTTGCAGGAATATCCGTTTCAGCTGGGATATATCTTTCTGACAGAACTTTTATATAAAATTGTAAATGCTAATTTTGGCGAACAAGAAACAACTATTTTCATTCAAGTGATGAATGTTGTTTTCCTCACGCTGATTTATGACGGCATTATCCTGATAAATCATGAATTATTTGAAGACAAGCGTGTTCGTCACATGACAGTATTATTATTTGCAGTCTGTGCGCAGCCTGTTATTTTCTGTACATTTACTTACGGAATTATTCCGGCATTTGCATTTGCAGTATGGGCTTTATATCTGGAAATTTTGTATTTCAAAAAAAATAAAATCTGGATGGGAATTATTTCAGCAATTTGTCTGGGACTGGCTGTTATGGTAAAAAATAATAATTATATTACCATGATTGCCATGCTGATTATTGCTGTTGTGCAGATGCTTCGCCGGAAACACCTGCTGAAAGATGCAGCCTATATTATCCTTGCAGGAGTTATGGGGCTTTCTCTGCTTCCGACAGTGATTTCTCACTATGAAAAGAAAAGTGGGACGGAACTTGGTGATTCTATCCCCTATATTTCATGGATTGCCATGGGCATGTGTGAGGGCGGACGTGCGCCCGGCTGGTATCGTGGTGCTTGTTCTGTGACAAAATTTGAAGAACTTAACATGAATCAGGAAGCCATGAAAGCCTATTCTTCCAATCTGCTGAAAGAAAGACTGGACTATTTCAAAGAAAATCCGCAGTACCGGAAGGATTTCTTCTACCGGAAATTTACGTCACAGTGGAACGAAACAACTTATCAGAGTATCTGGAACAATACTGTCAGAAAACAGTATGAAGACAAAGGCAAGCTTGCGCAGTGGGTCTGTGTAGACGGTGCAGATAAAGTACAGTCCTATATGGATTTCTTTGCACAATTAGTATTCTGGGGCTGTCTGCTTGCAGTTATCGGCTGTCTGAGAAATAAAAATTTTCTTGCAGTTTCCATGCCGCTGATAGTCCTTGGCGGAATCATGTATCACATGCTTTCAGAAGCCAAGTCACAATATGCACTTTCTTATTTCATTATGATGACCGGAACTGCTGCCTACGGCATCTGCATTGCTTATGATATTTTCGCAAAAAGAATGCAGAAACATCTGCAATTTGCCAGATTCTTCCCTGTAGAAGAAATACAGCCTGAAAAAACAGAACTTCCGGAAACTCCCGCACTTTCCGAAGTTTCCGAAACAGAAACAGCATAATCAAAAAGACCGTGCAGAATATTCCGCACGGTCTTGATTTTTTATCCTATAGAAGTGCCGCCGGAAAAGAGTTCCGGAACACTGTTTTTTGCCTGTGATAAGAATTCGTTGACAACATCTTCTGCACTGCCGTCATAAATAGTAGAATACAATGCATATCGGAAAGCTTGTTTCAAAGTTTCGTCATAAGGTGTAATCGTTTCATTCAGCCTGATATCCGCAGCGACATCTTTCAGCACAGCAAACTGATTTTGTCCGCCAAGCAGAGGATTGGAATAATCACCTGCTGCAATTTTTTCCATAACGTTCTTATTATTCACAAAATCACCGGAAGACAAGGCATATTTTTCCATAGAATCTGCATCAGAAGTGAAATATTTAATAAACTGTGCAGCCTCGGTTTTATTATCACATTTTGGCGATACGCAGAGCCATGACCCGCCCCAGAAATATTCCTGAGGTCCTACTACAATATTCCAGTTGCCGTCCGTACCACAGTTTTCTTCAAGCTGTGTACCGGAAGTCAAGCACCATGTCGAATAGAAATAACCTAATGTTTTTCCGTCTTTGCCGAGCGACTTCCAGTCAGCACTCCACTGTTCCACAGTCGGGTCAATATAATCATTCTCTACATAAGGCAGGAGCATATTGGTAAAGTCAAGTGCAGTCTGGGTATTGACTTTTCCATCCACAACCCACGGAGAATTAGTAGAAGTTGCATAACACTGCCACATGCCGTCCATCGTTGCTGTCATTGTCACAGCCCCATGGGAAACTTCATGCAGTTCAGCAGCAGTATCTTCAAATTTATCCCAGTCACTGATTTTTTCCTGCATTTCCTCCGGAGTTTTTACACCAAGATACTGTTCAGCAAGTGTTGTATTATAGCAAAAACCACCAGGACAAGCCTGCCAGCTTGCGCCTTTCAGCACCCCGTTGTTATCCGTACCAATATCTACTGTATATTCATATGCATCTGCATAATCAGATTCTGTAATTCCCAGTTCAGAAAGTGGTACTGCATAGCCTTCATCGTTGATATAATTCAAAATCCAGCCAGATTCTGCAATAAACAAATCCACGCCCTCGCCACTGTTCAAAAAAGATTGATATTTCACATTGGCATCTGCACCGCTGTTTGCTCCGCAGTTGACATATTCTACTTTAACATCCGGATAATCCTGATGAAATACTTCAATCATATTTTTCAAGTCGTTATCATTCCAGGAAGCAATTGTCAGATTATCACCGCCATCAGTAATTATTTTTGACTCACTGGCAGGATTTTTCATATATTCTTCCAGTGTACCGCCGAATTTTCCAGCACCGACATCAGCAGCGTATTTCAGAATGCAGGCAGCATCTGCGGCATCTACCACACCAGAACCGTCAATATCGCCAAACAACGGTGCAGCAGTATCTTCAGCAGAGCCGGTCATTGTCACAAATGCAGATATACTTAATGATAATGCCAGAAACGTTGCCAACATTTTTTTCATCTTCATATAAAAGCCTCCTTAAAATACGAAATTCATAATTTTATTATAACACTTCCGTACAGCAAAGTCAATATATTTTTCTATCTATTTTTTTTAAAATTGTACAAAACAATACATTTTTTTACAATATCACGCTGTTAATGAAAGGAGTTTTTCTTATGAATGAAATACAAACTCAGAAAATCAAATGGCTTTCCCGTTCCCAGCAGACAGAACAGCGCATTTCCTCTCTCCGTGCTGCACAGAAACATGACCAGTATCTGATGCATGAACTCAAAGCGTTTGAAGACTGTTCCGACCTGCTGAAACATGTAGAAGCATTACAGGAAGAGGTCAAAGCGCAGATTATCCGTCTTGCTTCTGTCCGTGAAGAAATCCGCCGTGTGATTGAAGCAATTCCCGATATGGAAATACAGTCTATCTTTACCAGAAAATATCTCGCCTACGAAACGAATGAACAGATTGCCGAAGCATTATTCTATGATACCCGGACAATCCAGCGCAAACACAAAAAAGCACTGAATCTAATTCACCTTCCAGATGAAGCCAGCATATCAGAAACGACAATTTTTCCGAATATATCTTGTGAAAATTGACAAATCCAAATCAGGATTTAAAAAAACATTGACAAATCTATCAGAATGTGTTATACTTAATCTATACAACATTCTGAAAATGTCCGGAAATAAAAGCATACGCACTGAACAGAAACAGCATGTTTCTTTCAGAGTTCCGCTTTGTCTGCTGTAATATGTATGCTGCGCATAAAAAATAGGGTAAATCTGTAAAAATACCGCTGCACAGCTTTTGTTCCGTTTTACAAAGTATTTGTAAAATTCAAAAAGCTGTGCAGAATTTTATGATATCATAAAAACCAGGAGGTATCCAATGGCAAAAGTAAAATCCAAGAAGAAAAAGAGAAAACAAACCCGGGAACTGATTATTCTGATTATTCTGATTTTTATCAGTGCCGGGCTGATTACCGCAATGTTTACGCTGTATGCTCAGCGCAAAAAGCAGGCTGACCAGCCTCCTGTAAACGTCCCCCACCGACCGGAAGAAGCCCCTGCCGAAATTGCCGAACTTCCTCCGGAAACTGTACCCGAAACAACAGAGCCGCCTGTAGATGAAAATCTGGTGCGTGCCGAACAGTTCATGCAAAATATGACTCTGGAAGAAAAAATCTATCAGATGTTCATCATTACACCGGAAGAACTGGTGGATAATGCTGTCACTGCCGTGGTACAGACCGGCAATATGTCAAAACAGGCTTTGCAGGAAAAGCCCGTCGGCGGTATTGTCTATTTTGCACAGAATATGGAAAATGCTGCACAAACTACCCAGATGATTACAGATGCCCAGAACTATGTATTAGGTCTTGGACATGCCGGTCTGTGGATTGCTGTTGATGAAGAAGGCGGCACTGTGGCAAGAGTTGCTGACACCCTCGGCACAACTTCTTATGAATCCATGTCTGCTTATGGCGCAGGCAATGACAAGAACGCTGTTTTTATGATGGGTATGGACATTGCAGAAGATATTTCACAGTTCGGTTTCAATCTGGATTTTGCCCCCGTTGCCGATGTCGCAATTAATCCGGAAAATGAACTTCAGGACAGAATTTTCAGCGATAATCCGGCTGTGGTTGCCGATATGGTCGCCGCCGAAGTACAGGGACTCCAGAATTCCGGAGCTGTCAGCGCAACACTGAAACATTTCCCCGGTCTTGGTGCAGAAGACGGCAATACGCATGAAGATACTTCTGCTTATATCGAACGTACTTACGAAGAACTGGATTCTGTGGATTTTGCACCATTCCGCAGCGGCATTGAAGCTGGTGCTGATTTCATCATGGTCGGTCATCAGACAATGAGCTGTGCAGAAGACAAACTTCCCTCTGACCTGTCCAAAACTGTCATTACCGAATGGCTCAGAGAAAAACTGAATTATCAGGGTATTGTTATCACAGATGCACATAATATGAATACCATTATCAAAAACTATTCTTCCGGAGATGCTGCTCTCCTCGCCATTCAGGCAGGTGCTGACATTGTTCTGATGCCTGACAACCTGAATGATGCTTTCCAGACTGTCTATGATGCTGTGGAAAACGGAAACCTCTCAGAAGAACGCATTGATGAAAGTGTCAGAAGAATTCTGACCGCAAAAGCCAAGCACAACCTGCTGTAACTATCAGCAATATATCAAGAAATTAAAGTGAGGAATTAATTATGGAACTGACACAGGACCAAGTCAACCGCATTCATTCTATGGCAGCCCAGTGCCTGAACATCATGGAAAAACAAGACAGAAAAGGGCAGTATAATGTGCTTGTCAAACTCTATACTGACCAGTTTAAAGAAAGCAATAAGTCCAGAGAATACTACGGTGAACTTCAAACATGGAAAAATCTAACTGGTACTTACGAAAAACATGTCAAGCAGTGTGAAATCAAAATGGCAGAATTTCAGAAAAGTCTGAATGCTGCCAATGCCGAACTCCAGAACGAAAAAGGCAAAACTTACCGCTGGTATCAGGCTTATAACGAACAGAAAGCCAATATGGAAAAAGACAGCGAAGAACAGTCCCGGCTGAAAGAAGAAATGCAGCGTCTGGAATCTGAAAAAAACCGTATGCAGGAACAGCTTGATGCCCTCCAGAAAGGCGGCGCAGGAGATGAGAAAATTCAGAAACTCATCGCCCAGCAGCAGGAACAGACTGCTGCTAATGACCAGCTCCGTGAAGAAAACCAGGATTTGCAGGAAGAAATTGAAGAACTGAAAAATCAGCTCGAAGAAGCCAAAAATCACCCTGAACAGGATAAAGCAGGCGAAAAACTTTCCGTTGAAGTTGATGACCTGAATGCTGAAAATCATCAGCTCAAAATTCAGCTTGACGAACTCCAGCAAAAACAGCCGGAACAGGCAAAGGCAAACAAGATTCTCCACGAAAAGAACGAAAAACTGCTCAAAGAAGTGGACAATCTCCGCAATGAACGCCAGTTGCTGAAAGAACAGCTCGAAATGCTCGAAAATCAAAATACTGCAAAGCGTGAACGCCCTGCCCGCAGTGATGACGAGATGGACGAGGAAATGGAAGAACTTATCGAAGAGAAAGAAGAACTCGAAGATAAAGTAGATGAACTCAAGAACGTCAACAAACAACTCAAAGAACAGCTCAGTCAGATGGAGGAAAAAAGCAAGGAAGCCGTTCTGCTTCAGAAAAAATGTTCTGAACTTGCCAATAAAAACAAATGGCTTCAGAAACAGAATGAAGACCTGGAAAAAGCTGCCAAGTCTGAAAAGAAATCTGATGCTCCCACTATTCAGGAACAGTTTGAAAAAATGGGTCTGGATTATGACGAAATGCAGCATGAACTGGATTCTCTCAGAATCGAAAAGCAACAGCTCATTCAGCAGAAAGCCATGGTCGAAGCACAGTCCAACATGGATATGGAAGAACTCCGCAAAGAGATTGAAAGCCTGAAAACCCAGCTTGCTGCCGGCGGCACTGCTCCGGCTTCTGCTCCTGCGCCGAAAGTACCCGAAGTGCCGGAAGTACCAGAAGTGCCGGAAGCTCCCGAAGCTCCTGTCATCTCCCCGACTCTTTCCGCTGTCAAAGAACCCGTTGCATTTTCCAATGAAGCTTTGCTGCTTTCTACTTCCAGTCTGGAAGTTGACAAGCGTGAAAACAGCAAATTCCTGACTGTTATGCTGCTTGGCACAAAACTGCATCTGTCCGAAATGCCCGCCAAAGGTGCGCCAATTGTTGTGATTGATAATAAAGCTTATCCCAATCCGCATTATTACAAAGGCTTTACTTCCGGACTGGAAACTACCAGCAGCGTCCGCCCGCTGAACAACTTATTTGAAATTGAAGGTTTGCAGGAAGACTGGACAATTAAATACAGCCTCCAGTCTATCGTACCGGCTGAAATGAAAACAGAAGATTCCAGCATTCAGCTTGAAAAGAAAGGCAAGATTGTTCTTTTGCCTAATACCAAATCATAATCCCGCTGTCAGGAAAAGAGGAAATTATTTTGGAAGGATTTTTAATTATTGTCATTGCAATACTGATGGTGATTGTCGTAGTGCTGCTGTTAAGCATCAAAGCCAATCAGGATTATGTACAGTCACTCAAACAGCGTGAAAATGAAAAACAAAGCAAACTTGCTGCTTTGGAAACCAAAAACAAGGAATTGTCTGCTAAACTAAAAAACAATTCCGGTTTTAATACTGACGTTTCTACTGAAGGAAATTCTCCCGAATTTGATGAACTTAACGAAAAATACCAAAATCTTCAGGAAAAATACCAAAAAGTGTATGAAGAACTTGAACTTCAGCAGAAAGAAACCCGGGAAGCCCGGCTTGCTGCCGAAAAAGCAGAAGCAGAAATTTCTGCGGCCGAAAAGCCTGACCCTTCTGCCGAAGAAAAATCCCTCCGTGAACAGATAGAACGTCTTGAGCACAGCTGCGGCACACTGCGAATTAATAACAAACAGCTTCAGGAAAATCTGACCAAAGCCGAAAAACGCTGCGAAGAACTGGAATATGGTCTGAACCGCAGCGGTGAAATGCGTGCTTCTGAAACAGAAGAAAATGAAGAACTTCGCTCCGAACTGGAAGAAGTTTCTGCACAGAATACTTCTTATCTCGAAAAGCTTGCCGATGCTGCACGGCAGATAAAAGACCTTCGTACTGAACATCAGAAACAAATTGAACAGGAACAGCATACTGTTGTAGAAATCCAGAAAGAGCTTGATTCTGTCCTGAACGAAAATGACAAATTCCGCAAAAAACTCGCTGAAGCTGCGGCACAGATGACCGCTATCCGGACAGAAAATCAGTCACTTTCCGAACAGCTTGCTGCTCATGCAGAAAATTCTGTTTCTGTTACCGAAGTAGAAGAAAAACTGGATGCTGGTGAACGTGAAAAGAAAATTCTCCGTGCTTCTCTTGAAACTGCTGAAAAGCAGAATGCAGAATATCAGACTCAGATTCTGAATCTGAAACAGGAACTGGAACAGCTTCCGGCAGGTACGGAAGATTCTGCCCTTCGTGAAGAACTCCGCAAAGCTAATGAACAGATTCAGAAACTCCGTGAAAATCTCGCCAATACGCCAGATTCTCCGGATGATGCAGAATTTCTCCGTGAAGAGCTCGAAAATGCAAACAGTCAGATAAAAAATCTTCGTGCAGAACTCGAAGCCAAAGCAGATGTGCCTTCCCGTACACCAGACGAAATTGAAATTTCTCTCCGTGCAGATATGGATGCACTCGAAGTACAAAATTCTGAATATCGTCTGAAACTGAAAGAAGCTGCACAGCAGATTGTACAGCTCCGCCAAGAGCTGAATCAGAAACCCTCTGCATTATCTGATACAGAGAATTTACAGAAACAGCTTGCAGATTTGCAGGACGAAAAAAACCGCATCTTCGCTGAAAATGAAAAATTGCAGGAACAGCTTGCAGATGCACTTCATCAGGTGGATGATTTAAGTACAGAACTTATCACTGGTCATCAGAATGATAATTCTACTCTGGAAGAAGCCGAAACAGAAATTTCTGCACTGCATACGGCACTTGAAACTGACCATAAAAAACATGAAGAAGAACTTGCTGCTCTTCGTGAAAAACATCGTGAAGCACTTTTTGCACAGAAAAAAGAAGCAGAATCTCAGCAGGAAGCGGCTGCACATCAGATTGCTGATTTAACTGCCCAGCTTACTGGTCTCCGGAATACTGACAGCGAAGAACTGACTGCACTCAAATCAGAAAATACCACTCTGATTCAGCAGAAACAGGAACTTGAAGAACAACTGCATTTTGCTGTCACTCAGGCGCAGGAATTCCAGTCTCGGCTCGAATCCAGACAGGAAGACGGCGAACAGGAACTTGTCGCTCTCAAGTCTGAAAAAATCAAGCTTTCTAAAGAAAAGGCAGACCTCGAAGCACAGCTTCTGGATGCCAGTCAGCAGATTGAAGATTTAACTTCGGAACTCATCAGCAAGCAAAATGATTCCAGCAATGAAACTGTTTCACTGAAAGC
>DJXC01000160.1 GCA_002449575.1 Ruminococcus sp. UBA7014 | reverse complement strand
TGAGGTCTACAAATTCTGATTTATCAGAAAAAATAAAAATCTGCCCTCATGGAATCCATGGGGGCAGATGATTTTTTTAGGAGATTATACTGTAAAGAGCAGGTCAACATAAGACGGAATCGGCCATTCTTTGGAAGAAACATTGGTTTCCAGTTCATCAACCAGACAGCGCAGATTCTGCATAGCAACAAATACATCAGAACGGCAGAATTTTGCAGTAGCTTCGACTTCTTCAATTCCCTGTGCAGCAATCACTTTTTCATCCAGAACACGGACAGCATCAGAAATTCCGGAAGTCAGCGCAGAAAGTCTGGAAGCATAGCCGACTTCAAAGGCATTGTCAATGCCGAGTTCTTTCTTGGCAAGTGCAGCATCACAGATATCTTTTGTTACTTTGACAGCAGCAGGAAGAATCTGTTTTCTGACCATGTCAAGCATAGTTAAAGCTTCGATATTGATGACCTTGCTGTAATTTTCAAGCAGAATTTCCGTTCTGGATTCCAGCTCGACTTTTGTGTAAACTTTGAATTTTTCAAAAACAGAAACATATTCCGGTCTGGTGTACAGCGGAACACAGTCAACAGTAGAAACCAGATTCGGCAGACCACGGCGTTCAGCTTCTGCAAGCCATTCATCAGAATAGCCGTTGCCATTGAAGATAATCTGCTTATGTTCCTTAATAGTTCTGACAAGCAGAGCTTTCAGGGCTTTTTTGAAATCATCAGCCTTTTCCAGTTCGTCAGCGAACTGGCTGAGTTCTTCTGCCATGATAGTATTCATGATAGTATTGGTACAGGAAATAGAATCCGCAGAACCAAGCATTCTGAATTCAAATTTGTTGCCTGTAAAGGCAAAAGGAGAAGTTCTGTTTCTGTCAGTTGTATCTTTCTTGAAATTCGGGAGTGCATCAATGCCAATGTCGAATTCCGCAGTGCTGGAAACATATTTCTTTCCGTTTTCGAGGGCTTCAATTACCTCCTGAAGTTCCGAACCGATGAATACAGAAACAACAGCCGGCGGAGCTTCATTTGCACCGAGTCTGTGGTCATTTCCGGCAGAAGCAGCAGAAAGTCTCAGCAGAGGCGCATATTCATGAACGGCTTTGATAATCGCACACAGGAATGTCAAAAACTGCATATTCTCCTGCGGTGTGTCGCCGGGGTCAAGCAGATTCTGTCCGTCATTCGAGGACATAGACCAGTTATTATGCTTGCCTGAACCGTTAATGCCTGCAAACGGCTTTTCATGCAGCAGGCATACAAGACCATGTTTCCGGGCGATTTTCTTCATCAGTTCCATAGTCAGCTGATTATGGTCAGCAGCAATATTAGAAGTTGTGAACACCGGAGCTAATTCATGCTGACCGGGAGCAACTTCATTATGCTTGGTTTTTGCATAAATGCCAAGTTTCCAGAGTTCTTTGTCCAAATCTTTCATGAAATCAGAAACTCTCTGCTTGATATTGCCGAAATAATGGTCTTCCAGTTCCTGTCCCTTCGGAGGTTTTGCACCGAACAGGGTACGTCCGGTAATTACTAAATCTTCTCTTAAATCATAATATTTTTTATCTACAAGGAAATATTCCTGTTCAGCACCTACTGTTGTGATAACTCTGGTTGCTTTGGTATTGCCAAATAATCTTAAAATTCGCAGTGCCTGTTCATTCACGGCTTCCATGGAACGCAGCAGAGGGGTTTTCTTATCCAGAATTTCACCTGTATAAGAACAGAATGCTGTCGGAATATATAAAGAATCATCTTTAATAAAAGCATCAGAAGTCGGGTCCCATGCTGTATAACCTCTGGCTTCAAATGTTGCACGAAGTCCGCCGGACGGGAAAGAAGAGGCATCCGGTTCGCCTTTGATTAATTCTTTTCCGGAAAATTCCAGAATCACCTGACCGTGAGGTGCAGGAGAAATAAAAGCATCATGCTTTTCTGCTGTGACACCGGTCATCGGCTGAAACCAGTGTGTGTAATGTGTTGCACCTTTTTCGATTGCCCAGTCTTTCATGGCATTGGCAACCACATCAGCAACTTCCGGGTCGAGAGCTGTGCCGAACTGCTTTGTCTTGACAACTGCCTTATAAGCATATTTCGGCAGACGTTCTCTCATGACAACATCATTAAATACATTACAGCCGAAATATTCGGCAACTGAATTATTTCCCATCAGAAAAAAACCTCCTTGAAAATGAAAAACAATGACGTTCCGGAAAGACAGACAAGCACAGAGTTTTTGCATTCTGCGAATCATCTGCAAATCCGGAACGCCATTGTTCCGTTTGCGTGAATCAGTTTACATGATTATCATACACGAAAAGAGCAGATTTGTCAAGCGATTTTTGAAATTTCGTCAGTTTTGCAGAAAAACAGGGTGTCCTCTTAAAAAAACAAAGCAGTATGCCTGTTTCACTTTTGAATTTTAAGAAAAAACATGAATTCAGCATAAAAATGGCTGTCAACGGAAAAATAAAAAACATAACATAAAAATTTTAAAATACATCTTGACTTTTGTGTAAATATGTGATATAATAATCACATACGTTAAAAAAATATGTGCTTTTTAACGTTAATTTTTAAAATTTTAAAGGAGATTATGGAAAATGTCTGCAATTAATTTGGATACAGTTGATATTTATGAATTTGATTACAAGGGAAATGCTATCATTGTGGAAAATTCTGAACTGAAAGCAACGATTACCCTGAAAATCAATGGCGAAGTCAAGGCAGAAACAAAAGGAATTAAGGCTGTCACTGGTATTGGCGCACTGGAAGGAAAGCTTCCGTCCGGCGAAATCGTCAAGGCTGCAATTCAGAAAATTAAAATCGGCGACAGCGAATGCAAGGTAACTGTCAACGGTACAGAAATCCCCCTGAAAAATCAGTCCCACGGCAAAAAAGACATTGGCGAAGATGCCGCCAATGCTGCAAAAGCTGCTGCCGAAAAGGCTGTAGATGCCGTTAAAAATGTCGCTGATAAAGTAACAAACAAGTAAAGCCTCCTTTGATATGAGTAAACAATAAGATATGGAAACACCGTCCAGAATGCCGGACGGTGTTTTCATGATTTGTGATAAAGTATCTGGTCAAGAGTTTTTCCGTTCCGGGTTGCATAACAGGCAATGCAGAAAGAAACCATCGGCAGAAAACTCAGAATCAGCAGTGTCAGCAGTCCTGATAGGGGAAGAGCCAAAGCAGAAATATCTGCACTGAACATATTGCATACACTCCAGAACGGCGCACACAAAAGCTTATAGCTCCGGTAAAATTCCGGACTGATAAGATGTTGTCTTGCACAGAATAATAAAATCCAGCAGACCAGATACGGCAGACTACTGATAAACCCAAATCCGGAAATTTTTAGTTTTTTTAGTTCCAGATGCTGCTTCCGGTATGCTTCGGCGGTGCTGTAGCCTGCCTGACCGCAAAGCCCTGCAAGTATGCCGCAGGTGCAGAATGCACAAGCCATCCGCAGCAGCAGATGCCCGGAAAATGCTAATGTCAGATTAATAAAAAGTGTCAGAATTTCGGCAAGAATCAGAAAACCGAAAATTTTCAGAACAGATTTCATAAATGCGCCTTTCTGTGGTATACTAGTCTTGAATTCAATCAGAAAAGGAGTGCTGAACATGGAAGAAGAAATTACCAGTCCGGTGGAGAATGTACTCAACGGATATTATAAAAATGCTGCTGTCGGTGCATCGGCAATTGACAGTCTTCTGGATACCGTATCAGACCGCAGTTTCCGGAAAGAATTGTTTTATCAGCGGGATTATTACGAAAATCAGAAACAGAATCTTACTTCCCAGATGGCGGAATATTATCAGATTCCGGTCAAACAGGGGACTATGGCAAAATTCTGGACAGATGTTACTATCCGGATGAAGAAGTTAAAGGGAATTGATGTGCATCAGGCGGCAAAACTCATGGTGGAAGGGACAAATATGGGTATGATTCAGTTGCATCAGGTACTCAATCAGAATACTGATATTCCGGATGAAATCCGTCAGCAGGGAAAGAAAATTCTTTCTCATGAACGGGAATATCTGGACAGAATTACACCTTATTTATAATCCGGAAAGGGGAAAGCCGTTATGAACGAACCGCCTGTCAGAATTTATATTCCACGTCCGTCAGATGCTGCACGTCTGGCACTTCTGGCGCAGAGTGATGCGCCTGTCCGAATCTATACACCGGCGAAATAACGCCGGTTTACTTAATCTCGCTGTTTTCTTTCCGGCAGGCTTCACAGATGCCGTAAAGCACTGTTTTTGACTGGTCTATCTGAAAGCCGTGATGTTCGAGAATATGTTCTTCCAGTTCACACAGATGCTCACAGGTAACATGATATAATTTTTCGCACTGCATACATTTGAGATGAAAGTGTCTGTGGCATTCTTCGGAATCAGGCAGATATTCATAGCAAGCACCTGTCCGGCTGTCAATGGTATATTTCCGGATAGTGCCGTCATTGACAAGCTGGTCAAGCTGTCTGTAGATAGTTGCTGTACCGACAGTTGTGCCGTCCTGATTCAGGTGATGCGAAATTTCCTGAGCCGTGACATGCTGGCTGGGATGTGAAATTAAATATTGCAGAATTTTTTCTTTTTGTTTCGTTTTATATCCGCTGCTGCTGTTCTGTTTCATGCAGAAACCTCCTTGTAAAATTAAAAAAACTCTATTTTGATTGTAACACAGTTCCGGAAATTTGTCAAGAAAAAATCCCCTGAAAACAGGGGATTTCTGAAATATCAGATTAATAGTTTTTAATAGTATCTGCTGCAAAGAAGCTGTCGCTCTCGGTGAAATAATCGTTGGTTTCCATGGAATTGCCATATTCTTCTTCATCTTCATCGTCAATCAGCTTTGCACCGCAGACACTGCAATACTGGAATTTCTGGTCAACTTCGGCATCACACTTGGGACAGATTTTACAGCCACGAATGCTGTTAAGCTCTTTTCTCATCTGCATGATTCTTTTTCTTCTGGTGTCAACGTCATCACAGAGAACTTTCAGAACAGCAGGGTCTTCTTCGGGGTTTTTGTAGTATTTCTTTCCGATATCAGCAAATACTTCTACAATACGTTCTTCCTCGTAAAGAATTTTACGCTTGAGGTTATTGACTTCAGCAGCGTTTTTTGCATTTTCGCTTACGCCTTTGGTGGCACTGTTAAACACACCGCCGATGCTCTCAAAGATATTAGGCATAATATTCACTCCTAAACTAAATTTTCAGAATTTCCTGAGGGACAGGATTTCGGTTACTTTTATTTTATCATAAATCACAATAGTTGTCAAGAGATTTTAAGAAATTTTTATGCTTTCCACAAGCAGGAAGAAATTATTCTTCGACAGGTGCAAAGCGAATACGGATTTTCGGCATTTTTTCGAGAGTAGTATATGTGTTGAACAAATCAGAAGGGTCATTTTCACCCGATGCCGGAGGAGCAAAAAGTTTCAGTGTCAAATCAGCAGAACCAGAAAGCGGCTTTTCATAAAATGCGGACATCAGGTCAATGCATTTTGCTTTCGGAGATTTATAGAACCATCTGCCATTCAGTTCCATGATATAATTATTATCGTCCTCAAAATAGATTTCACAGAAAACGGGGGCTTTTTCAAAATGCAGAGGAATGGCGATACCGTCTGCATCTTCGGAATTTCCCCAGCGAAGCTGTACAGGAAGCTGAATTTCTTTGCCCTGTGTTAGTTCCGGCAGAAAACGCTTTTGATGAATCAGATTTTTATAAGTATTCAGAACAGGCTGACGAATGCCGACTTCCGGATTATTGGGGTCTTCAATTTCAAGTCCGAGTCTGCCTCTGTCACGGAACTGGTAGAACGTGAAAGCCTTGAACCAGTCGGCATTGTCTTCATCAAGAATATCACAGAATTCCTGTACCATAGAGGCTTGGTCATAAGCACCGGTGACATCGCCGTCAGCGTTGAATTCTGACATAATCATGGGTTTGGCTTCTCCGCCGTTGAGTTCTTTGAATCTTGCAAAGCTTGCCTTTGTCATATCGTAAATATCAAGAACTTTGCTCCGGCTGTGAGAATTGCCGCCTCGTTCAGCAATATCATAGGGCCATCCCCAGTGGAGAGCCATATATTTATCGACTGACCAGATATCAGCAGCAAGAAGTGTCTGGGCGAATTCTTCTTCTTTTTCGATTTTTCCGGATTCAGGATTTTCAATGCCGCCAATGCAGGTAATTGTCAGCACATTGGGAGCATTTTCCTTGATAATCCGGCAGGCACGGACAAAGAAATCAGCGACTTCCTGATAGCTTGCACGTTTGTTGAATGAAAACCAGTTTCCGGTGGCTTCATGATTAATGCGCAGAAAGACCCGTCCGAATGTTCTCAAATCCTGACCGATAGCAACAAGATGTTCATCAGAAACATGTGGGTCGATGGTGAGGGTGAGTGTCACGTCCTGTCCATGTGAGCGGACTTCCCGCATATAGGTGAACGGCTCATCATCACGAGTGCCGTTCAGACCGCCTTTGTAAGTGAAATAGTCATCATAGGGAAAATCCCATGCAAATTTGACATCCGGGTTTGCATGAACAACACTTGCCCGCCCCGGAAAACCCTCATCCAAAGGGTAATAGCAGTACATTAAACTGATGCTTCTGTGAGGTCTGCCAAGGGTTTGCAGAATATAATCCTGATTCACATATTCTCCACGTTCACTGCCGTCACCGAGGTCAACAGCACACTGTGCCGCTCCCATGTGGAGCTGATATATTTTTTCCATACACTTCACGTTCCTTATCTGTAAGTTTTCAGCAAGGCTGATTAGTAATATTATACAGGATTTTATCAGAACTTGTCAATAGTTTTCTGGAATAATTTTTACCACATAAATTCCTGTTCCGGGGCTTTTGTCATAAAGAGTTCCGGTTCGGGAGAAGTTTTTGTTTCCGGCGTATTTTTTCCGGTTTCATAGTTCTGCATCATGTTGTAAAAATACTGGTAAACCGGAAATACATCAGAAAATGTTTTCTGTACTTCCGGCAGAAGAGCATCACTGCACAGAAAGTGCCGGTCAGTGATATATTTCTGTACAGCAAGGCTTTTTTTCCTGAAATAGGGAAGAAGTTCCGGATTCTGACAGGGTTTTGGTCGTTTGTACTCATCTCCGGAAAGCGTAAGCTGTTTCTGCTCCAGTCCGGAAACAAGTGCTTGCAGTGTGTCCGGCTGTCCGGCTATCTGCCTGCGGAAATATTCCATAAACTGCGGTTCAGGACTGGAAATCCGGAAGCCAAATCCTGCACCTTCCGGAGAAATCTCGAAAAACAAGCACGGTGTTTTACTCCACCATACTGCTTCATGCCGGATATAAATCCAGAATGTATCACGATAATGCTGATACGGCGGAAAGTTTGCATCCCGGTAGATTCTCGCTGTCTTGTGCAGCATCTGATATTCCGCATACGGCTGATAAAGTGCTTCGCTCATTGCTTTCAGCGGTTCATAGACAGATTGCAGATAAATTTCTTTATGCTGCTCGAACCATTCTTTTTCGTTATGATTCCGGATATTTTCCAGAAATTTTAGCATTTCTTCTGTAATATACTGCATGTTCAAAATACTCCTTTGCTGATATTATGCTTATTATAGCATGAAATACACAAATCTGCAATTTACAATCCATCAAAAAAGAGAATGAAAACGTTTTATTTTTTGTGCATTACACCAAAAACTGTTACAATTTATTGACACAATTCTGAATTTGTGCTATAGTATACCTAGAGTTTAAAATCAGCAACTTAAAACGGAGGTTTTTATGAATAAATCAACAGGCAATCGAGTACTGGGAATGCTGGCTGCCGGAGCAGCTTCCTGTGTATTAATTTCTTCCGGCATTGCTGCTCAGGCAGCGGAATTCCATCGTCCTTCTGATTTTATTTTTTATGACGAAGCAGGAAATCCCTACTGCAAAGAAGATGAACAGGTAAAAACCGGGAAATTCAGCCTTCAGCCGAATTATATGATGGGTGATGTCAATGCCAGTGGTACGGTTGACGGTGAAGATGCCAAAGCTATTTTAACTGCTGCTGCTTTTGCTGGTGCTGGTACACTTGCAAATGGTGGTATTGATGAAAAATCTGCTCTCCTGATTGCAGATATTGACGACGACAAGCAGATTAATTCTATTGATGCTTCTATGCTCCTGAGTTATGTTGCCAGCCAGGGCGCAAAAACAGATGTAAAGCCTCTCGGTTTTGCTTATTACTATGCAGATGCACAGGGAAAACTTCAGAAAGGTTTTATTAAAGATGCACAGTCCGGACAGAGTTATTTTGCGGATGATAATTATCAGCTTGTTTCCGGATGGAACGTGATTGAAGGTACAAAATATTATTTCAAGGATGACTGCACAATGGCAGTCGGTGTGACAGAAATTAACGGCAGCCGTTATTGTTTTGACGGAAACGGTGTAATGCAGACTGGTCTGGTAACAGTTGACGACAATACTTATTATCTGAACAGTGACGGCGTTATGCAGTACGGTAAACAGACAATTGACGGAAAAGAATATGAATTTTCTTCCGAAACTGGTGCTATGATTGTTGAATCCACACAGCCCGTTGCTACTACTACACAGCCAGCAGCAACAACAACAAAACCTACAACAACTACTAAGCCGGTGGCAGTCACCTCTGATGCAGCAGGCTGGAAAACCGAAGCTGACGGAAAAACTTATTACTATAACGAAAAAGGCGAAAAACAAACCGGCTGGCTGACAGTCGACGGCAAAACTTATTATCTGGATACAAAAACAGGTGAACGTCTTTCTGGCTGGCAGAGTCTTATGCCCGCTGTAAAAGTGACTCTCCCTGAAGGCTGGAAGCCGGATTATGATAACAGTGATAACTGGTCAGAAGAAGACTGGGCAAAATATTATCAGTATATGGGCTGGAATAGCAACGGTGAAAGACAGTCAGCAAGTGATTATTATTTCTCTCCCGAAGATTTCACAATGCAGACCGGATGGCTGACACTTTCTGACGGTAAATATTATCTTGATGCAGACGGCAAAAAACATACTGGTTCTCTTACCCTTGACGGAAAAACTTATCAGTTTAATGCAAGTGGTCTGCTCCAGGCAGAAACGACAACAACTACTAAAGCCGCAACAACAACAACTACTACTACAACGACAACGAAAGAATCTGGTCCTACCAGAGGCGGTTTCAGTGCTGTTCCGGAAGATATTAAACTGATGCTCAATACTGCAACACTGAACCCCGGTATCAGACATATTGACGTGAAAAACCGTCAGAACGGTCTGCCCTATACCGTTGACAAAGACCTGAAAAACGGCATTAACCTCTCTGACAAAGATTATGAAATTATCGAAAAATTTGCAGCAGAACATTTTACAGATGATATGTCAATGGCAGAACGCCTCTATACAACATGGTGGTGGATTCACTGCAATGTAGATTATGCTTATGCAGGTTCTAAGTGGAATGCAATTGTCAGCAAGTCTTATCCGGATGCTATCTTTAACTATAAGTCCGGACAGTGTGTACAGTATAACGGCGCAATGGCAGCAGTACTGGCATATTATGGATTTGATGTGTATATGGTTAAGGGCTGGACAAGACCGGCAAGCAAGTCCGGTCAGCATTACTGGACAGAAGTCATGATTGACGGCAAGCGTTATTATGTTGAAACCGGTAACCAGAAGAAGGACGGCGACTGGTGGCAGTACTTCTTTGTAGATGCTGAAACTGTCAACTATACAAAATATTAATAAAAAATAAATACTCTCTCCGGATTTCCGGAGAGAGTATTTTTTATTTTTTCTTTTAAAGTTCGGTAATCAGCCCGACAATGTATTTCATAATCGAAAGTGAGTCAGAAGAATCCGGTTTTCCATCGCCATTGATATCTGCTGCAAGCAGTTGTGTTTCTGTCAGGGAAGTTTTGGAAAGAATCGCCTGATTGACAGTAATTGCATCCAGAATGTCAATTTTGCCATTTCCGTCAACATCACCTCGTGTATAGTCGCTTTTGTCAGATGTGACCAGAATCCAGCCGTCTGTCCAGCTGACAGAACCGTTCTTGACATAGTCTGTATTTGTGCCGAAATTATACCAGACATGCTGCTTGTTTTCATTAGAGGGTGACTGTGTCAGATAATGAATCTCATATTTGTCATCCGCCTGTACTGTTTCCGGAATTTGTACCATCAGCAGCAGAATATTGGATTTGTCATAGTAATAATCCGAAGTCTGCCCCCATGTCAGCCATGTATAGCCTTCCATACCGGGAATCGCTGCTTTAGACATGGACATCTGTAATTTTTCACCGTAGAGTTCAGCATAGTCACTTCTGTTGATAATTTCAAAACGACAGCGGGTATCAACATTGATGCCGAATTCTACAGCGTTTAAATTGACATTCTGTTCCAGACGAATGAAAACAGGAACTTCATAATTATTACTTTTCAGTTGGGTCAGGCTGACTTCTTTCTGGTCGACTGAAACATGAATGTCATCAGCAGCAGCCTGTACAGGAAGCAAAGCACCAGAAGAAAGCATTCCGGCAGTCAGCAGAGCAAATAAATTTCTGTAATTTTTTTTCATAATCGTTCTCCTTTTCTGTTTGTTTCTGATTTTTTCTGAATATTCTTATCTTATTTTATCATAGATAAGGAAATAATGCAAGTATTTTTTCATAATTTGCAGTGATTATTTTTTTCCATCTGACAAATTGCATTTTGTTAGCCTGTACTACAAAAAGAGTTGACAAATTCCAGTGGCTGTGTTATAATATTCAAAGTATGTTATTTTTTTAACAAGGAGATTTGTTCATGAAACTGGAATCTTTCAAGAGTATTCTGTCAAAAGCTGTGCTGTCCGGTATTCTGATAGGTCTGGGCGGAACAGTGTATCTTGCTGTCGAAAACAAGTATCTTGGCGGAATGCTGTTCAGTCTGGGACTGTTCACAATTCTGCGCTATGGCTTCGCCCTGTATACCGGAAAAGTAGGCTATATTCCGGAGCGCAAGCCGGTTTATCTGCGTGAAGTAGGGATTACCCTGCTCGGAAATATACTTGGCACAGGAATTGCAGCATTTCTGATACGTCTTTCCCGGACGGGAATCCTTGTACATGAAAATGCCATGAATGCCATGCAGACCAAAATGTATGACGGATTTGTCAGCCGGCTGATTCTGGGGCTGTTCTGCGGACTGCTGATGTTTATTGCAGTCGATAACGGCAACCGCTGCAAAGCCGAAAACCGGGATATGTCCTTTCTCTTCGGAACAGTGATGCCTGTGATGGTGTTTATCTTCTGCGGATTTAATCATTCTGTTGCAGATTGCTTTTATTTCTTTGCGGCAGTAGATTCACCAGAGATGATTCTGCCGGGAATCGGTTATCTGCTGACAATAGTCATCGGTAATGCACTCGGCGGAATGCTGATACCACTGTGTATGAAACTGTTCGATAAGGAAACCGTATAAAACTGTAAGAAAACGCTTTTTTCTGCTGGATACGGGAAAAAGCGTTTCTTTTTTGCATTTGACAAACGTCAGATTTTATGCTATAATAATAACTGGGTGAAACAGGCTATGCAGTATCTTGTAACATTTTTAGAGGGAATTGTTTCTTTTATTTCGCCCTGTATGCTGCCCATGCTGCCGATATATCTTGTTTATTTTTCGGGAAAGCAGAACAGCCGTGTGCATACGCTGGCGAATGCCGGCATGTTTGTTTTTGGCTTTATGCTGATATTTACAGCTCTGGGCTTGTTCGCCGGAACGCTTGGCGGTTTGCTGACAGCTCATGCACTGCTGGTAAAAATCATCTGCGGCGGTGTGATGATTTTATTAGGGCTGAGTTATCTGGGCATATTTCAGCTTCGTTTCCTGAAAGGCTATGCTGGAGAAGTCAAAATAACCGGATTATTTTCATCATTTTTGTTTGGCATGGTATATGCCGTCAGCTTAACGCCTTGTATTGGAGTTTTTCTGGGTTCTGCGCTGATGATGGCATCTGTTTCAGCAAGTGCGCTGAAAGGTGCGGTACTGCTGATACTATATTCTCTGGGATTAGGAATACCGTTTCTGTTGTCGGCAGTGCTGATAGAAGAACTGGAACAGACATTTGATTTGATTAAAAAACATTATGATATCATTAATAAAATTTCCGGATTTGCCCTGATTGCCGCTGGAATTGCAGTGATGATTTTTGCATGACTTCTGATAGGAGAAACAAGCATGAAAAAAGGAAAAAATGTTCTGATATTAGCGGTATTGCTGATACTTCTGCTTGGCGGAGCAGGGGTTGCCTATTCAGCACTGCGCCAAAATACTGCACAGGAATCTGTTTCTGTTATGCCGGAAACGGAGCAAAATCCA
>DJXC01000200.1 GCA_002449575.1 Ruminococcus sp. UBA7014 | reverse complement strand
TGCTGTGCGTTCGGGCATTGTTCACATAGGGAATCAGTTTATTGATGTCCACAAGTTCAAAATCCGTAGTCGTTTTAGTCATACAGCTTCACCCTCCCTATCATTTTTTGGAACTGCCGTTCTGCACCATCAATATCACCAGAGCAGGCTTGCTTCCGGAGTGCTTTGAACTGCTGAACGGTCAGCATATTCAATTTTCTGTAATATCTGAATTTCTGAATGATTTCTCTTAAAGTGTACATTTTATCTCCCATTCTTGCGGTGTAAGATTCTTTGCAGACCTTTCCGGGCATCCATGACATTGCCTTTTTTAGCTTGTCCCTTGATGGTACGGAACTGCTGTTTAGTGAGATAGGGACGACCGTCCTTTAACTCTCTCCAAAAAATAGAATCTGTATTTGCTTTCATAAATCAATCTCCTCCTGTTTGAGCAGAAATCACTTCATATCGTTGTGTAGCAAGCATTGCTTCCAATGCATATGGCTTGCATTTTTCTTCGATTTTTCGTTTTATCCACTCTGGTGGTTCAGGTACATCGTTCAATTCTCCAGTAAACTCACCAAAAATGATTGGTGCTGCCCAATTATACATCTGTGCGCATACAATCGGGTCAACAGATGAGCCAAGATGAATTCTTCGGTCATTTAATCCAATACGAGCAATGTATTTTTTATTGCTTTTATCAAAAGTCACACCTCGCAGACCAGTTGCAGAACTTCTGATAATACTTGTATTCATAGAATTTTGTTGTGCAGTCACAATTCTCAAATTACATTTCCGGCAATCAGTACGATTTCGGTTGATGTGGTCAACATATAACTTATTTTGAGGTTCAAAATTCATGATAAAATTGTGAAGCCGCATGAATTTTCCATCGCATAAGCCGGAAACAACATACCCTTCCTTGCCTATACGCCAATAATAACTGGATACACGTTCTAAATCGTCGGCATCAATCAGAAACTTTTCACCATTTGGCAAAATCCCTGTAGCAATATCATCTTTTATTGTAAAATAATATTCCGGAGGACATTGACTGCATCTGAAACCTTTTCTCGTAGCAATGCTTGCAGGATATGCAGTAGAAACATTTCCACAAGAAAGACACATCATCTGAGCAACAAGAAGTCCTTTTTCATCATGTTCTGGTTCAGTCAGCAAAATTCTGTGACCTACAACATCCCAAAGATGATATAAAGAAGGTCTTGATTTCTGTCGATAGCCGGACTTGTCGGAACATTCACGGCATCTTGGATGTTTCTGAAACAAATAACCTCTGGATACAATATATTGCTTTCCGCATTCACAGCGGACAAGATATTGCAAATGTCCATGTTTATTTCTGCCTTCTTCTGATAATATTGTCAGGCTTCCAAACTCATCCCCTGGCTGAACCAGCATTTTTTGTTTTGGTGCCATAGCCTATCTCCTTGACTGTAAAAGACGTTCCATCAGGTCATCCTGCGGACTTCCCTGAAACTCTGAAGAACAATTTTCTTTCACTATCTGATAAATTTGATACCATATAGAATTTATCTGTTTCATGTATGCCTGACTCATGGCTACGTATGGGGAAGCAATTGCATTCCCCGTGGTCGGATGCCTGGCGAGCATACCTGTCCGACTCACAATGTTCTCACATTGTACCCATCTGGATACACTCATGGCATATTGTTCTACCAGATGCTGACTGACAAGTTTTTCACAGCCACGGGCTTTCAGCCAATTGTAGGTGTCACGATAAACTTCTTCTGCAATCAGAGGCTGCCCATTTTTCTGGGGAGCTTTCAAAAAATCTTTGATAGGCGGAATCTCTGCACCGACCAGTTCGGCAGGTTCAAGCATGACTTCTGCTTTGCGCCCCTCACTGATTTTTTCACTCAGTGCTTTTGGTTTTCTCCCAGCACCTGGTCTTGCACCACCTCGTCTTGTACCATCTTTTGCCATGTTTGATTTCACCTCTTCATTGAATTTTTTTGAAAAATATCAAATATCCACCGATTATCGCAGATATATGAAAAAAGTATAAATTTTCCGTAAAAGAACAGAAAATTTATACTTTCCAGTGTTTAAATTTATAATTGGTTAATAGGGCGTTTGGTTTCCAATTTTCGAGTAAACCTTTGGACCCCGGTCTTGTAGCTGCCGAGAACTTTATAAATCACGTTCCAGAATGTCGATTTGCCGTTTCTTCCGTCACCATAAGCGATTACCATAAATTCCGCATACACCTTGCCGACAATGCAGAGTCCGCATATCATCTGCACATAATCAATTAGACCTTGGTCATTACAGAAAAATACGTTCAGTGCATCCTCCCATAACTGCCTGCCTTCTTCATTGGGAACGACTGCCGTCACTTTGGTTAAGAGGTCAGCAGGGTCAGTGGGCTTCCAGCCGTTCAGCCCGTCAGGAAGATAATAAGTTCCGCCTGGTGTATTCAGAAGCATGGCATCACCGTCAAGCTGTTCCGGAGTTTTCAGCACCAGAGGTTTTGCAGCATCAAGGGCATTGTTCAGACTGCGGATATTGCGGTATTTCATGACAAAACCCCTGAATGATTCAGCAAATAAAAACTGCCTGTACAGCTCCGCCTGTTTTTCTTCGAGATTATCCTGAAAACGCTTTCCACCTTTGAGGATATCTTCCTTTTTGAGACCAGATGATAACATTTCATTCATGACAGCATCGGACATTTTTTCAGCAAGTGCAAGCTGTGCATCTGTAACCGGATTCAGAAATATGTCCTTTACCAGCGGATGCAGAAGTGCAATCTGGATGCCGTACCATGTACTGAGGCATTCTCCGATGGAAGTCCAAACCTGTGCCGTATTCAGATGTTCATGAAAATAGTCACGGGCATAATCTGGAATCCCTTTGTATCCCAGAAGCGTCTCCGTAATAATCCAGTCATGTCCTCTGAGGACTTCAAGGCTGAGAATCATACAGTCACCGTCACGGATTTCATAGAGGACAGCTCCAATCCGGACGGAATTGTTCTCATCTGTTTCTTCAACAAGTTTCTGATAATCAGGAAAAATCACAACACGGAATTTAATAATATTCCCATTCCCGTCATCAACATGGACTTTACAGTCAGGAAGCGGAATGTGTCCGCTGAAAAAGAGGTCTGACGGAATACCTGCGGCATTTTGATTAGCTTCCCTCCAAAGAGCAATAACAGCATCATCAGACTTTTTATCAAGCTGAATCAGATTAGCCGGACGGCTTTTGCTGATATTCTGCAATAATTCGGAATTTCTTTCTGCTGACAGGAAAGTAACGGGAATATTGTCATATCCGGTATTCTTCATGTTGCTTTTCTGGAGAATGCTGTGCTGCATATCCATCATCTGTTTCATGGTCATTTCTTCGGGAAAACGCTGCTGTATTTCTTTTATGCCGAATTCCAGTTCTTCATCTGGCAGACT
>DJXC01000026.1 GCA_002449575.1 Ruminococcus sp. UBA7014 | reverse complement strand
TCATCATAACCCTGACGATGTGCATCCATCAGAGTATGTAAGCTCATAGCATAATTCAGACCGGCTTTGATGTTGCCAGTTCCGTGAGGTGCGGCTCTGTCGAGGTCGCTGACTCTGATGGTAATCGGCTTTGCACCGCCCTTGAAATAAGGTCCTACCGGCGTGCAGAACAGTCTGAACTGATATTCTGTTGCAGGCTTTACACCAATGACAGAATTGATACCGAACATGTAAGGACGCAGATACAGCGTTGCACCGCTTCCGTAAGGCGGAACATAAGCTGCATTGGCTTTGATAACCTGTTCTACAGCATCAATAAATCTTTCCTTCGGGAAAACAGGCATTTCCAGACGTTCCGCAGAAGATACCAGTCTTTCTGCATTAAGGTCAGGGCGGAATGTCACAATTCTGCCGTCTTCTGTAGTATAGGCTTTCAGACCTTCAAAGACAGTCTGTGCATACTGGAGAACACAGGCACATTCATTCATGGTGATATTTGCATCTTCTGTCAGAGTGCCGGCATCCCATGCACCGTCTTTATAACTGGAAACATAACGCTTATCAGTCTGCATGTAAGCAAAACCGAGATTGCCCCAGTCGATGTCTTTCTTTTCCATAATTAAAATCCTTCTTTCTGAAATACAAAAATTTTATATACGCTCTGCAATCAGGCTGCCCATTTCGGAGCAGGAAACCTGTTTGCAGCCGTCAGACATGATATCTCCTGTGCGGAAGCCTTCGGCAAGTACTTTCTGCACAGCATTTTCAACAGCATCCGCTTCTTCCTGTAAGTCAAGAGAATATCTGAGAAGCATTGCCCCGGAAAGAATGGCTGCAATCGGATTAGCAATATTTTTTCCTGCAATATCCGGAGCAGAACCGCCGCTGGGTTCATATAAGCCGAATTTTGTTTCATTCAGGCTGGCAGAAGGCAGCATTCCGAGAGAACCTGTCACCATAGCGGCTTCATCGGAGAGAATATCACCGAACATGTTTTCTGTTACCATCACGTCAAACTGTGCAGGATTCTTGACAATCTGCATAGCAGTGCTGTCAACAAGTGCATGTTCAAGGGTTACTTCCGGATATTCCTGAGCGACTTCATTCACCACTTTGCGCCACAGACGGGAAGAATCCAGAACATTGGCTTTATCCACGCTGGTGACTTTCTTTCTGCGTTTCATAGCGACTTCAAATGCCTTGACTGCGATTCTGCGGATTTCATTTTCATTATAGCTGAGTGTATCGACAGCAGTCATGACACCGTCAATTTCTTCCGTTTTGCGTTCACCGAAATACAGACCGCCGGTCAGTTCACGCATAATAAGCATATCAAAGCCCTGACTGCTGATATCTTCACGGAGTGTACATGCACCACGGAGTTCAGGATAAAGCACACAGGGTCTTAAATTTGCGAACAGTCCGAGAGATTTTCTTAATTTAAGAAGACCTGCTTCCGGTCTGAGGTTTGCCGGAAGCTGATACCACGGAGAAGTTGTGGTATTACCGCCGATAGAACCCATCAGAACAGCATCACTGTCCTTACATGCCTGAATTGTCTCATCTGTCAGGGGAACGCCGTTGGCATCAATGGAACAGCCACCCATCAGGAGCTGTGTGTATTGAAATTCATGCTGATATTTTACAGCGACTTTATCCAGAACTTTCATTGCTTCTGTAACAATTTCCGGACCAATGCCATCGCCTTTAATCACGCCGATTTTATAATTCATAGTATTACTGAAACCGCCTTTCAAAAAAATTGCTGTATTTATTATACTACTTCTGCGACAAAATGTCAATCTTTTTTCCACAGAATTTTTTTCTGAAATTTCTTGAAATTATCACAATAGTATGTTATAATAAAATTACTGTCACCTGTAAGAAAGGAGAAAAGCCCGTGAAACGCTATATGACAATTTATCTTCAATGGCTCACCAGAAAACTGGCACAGCCGGAAACACTCACAAAAGAAGAACTTTCTGCACTCCGGAAAGAAATTCTGGTGCAGATTGGCTTTATGCAGCACGAAAGACTTGTGCATTTTCTGGTTGTGATACTTGTCGGGCTTGCATTTTTTCTGACAATGGGATTTTATCTGTATTTCAAAACAGCCGGGCTGGGGCTGCTCTGCCTGATGCTGCTGGGACTGTTTGCGCCATACTTATGGCATTATTATTTTCTGGAGAATACTACACAGAAAATTTATGTGCTGTATAACCGTGCCGCCGCTCTGGATGACAAAGCCGACTATCCCAATACAGATAAAATCACTGACAAACTGGGACAGTTTTAATTTTTCATGAAAGGAACAATATTTTTTATGGACGAAAATCAAAAGAATGACACTCCCGAAGAAGAATATACAGGGATTCTCGGTGACTATCAGGAAACTCCTGCACCAGAGCCGGAAAGCACACCTGTACAGGATTCTGATTCCGGAGAATCACCAAAAAAAAATAATTCCCTGAAAATTGCCGGTATTGCCGTAGCCTCTGCTGCAATTCTGGGCTGTCTTGGCTTTCTGGGAGTCAAATTCTGGAACGGCAGAAACGTACAGCAGCCGGAAACTTCTCAGACAGAATCTTCCGGTGATATTTCTGTAACAGAAAATAATGCTGCTGCCCTGCTGCCGGAAAATACCACCGCTGCTGCTTATTCTGAAAATTATGAGTTTTCTCCTGCTTTGCTGGAATGTCTTTATCATAACTATCTCAGTCAGTATGCTTCTGCAATGAGCTATTATGGCATTGACCCCGCAACGGCTGACCTGAAAACTGAAAAACTTCCCGAAGATACGGGAGAAGACATGACATGGTATGATTATATCATGGCACAGGTCAAAAGTATGGCTTCCCAGATGCTTGTTTTTCAGGAATCTGCTGCTGCTGCCGGATTTACACTCAGTGAAGAAGATAAGCAGTCTGTCGAAGAACAGCTTGCCACAGAAGAAATTTCCAATTACGGTGAAAACGCTTCTGAAGACGATGTCCGCAAAATTATTGAAATGCAGACTCTCGCTTCTGCTTATTTCGATTATGTCATTGACAATATGGAATTTACTGATGCAGATTTAGAAGCTTACTATCAGGAAAACAAAAATCAGTTTGATACCTGCGGTTTGATGGGATTCAGTATCGCTTATGACAACCCAGACGAAACTGCTGACACCACTACAGAAACAGAACATAAAGGCATGACTCAGGAAGAAGCAAAGGCTCTCGCTGACAAGCTGATGCAGGCAACTTCTCCGGAAGATTTTGAACAACAGGTGCATGATATTCTGATTCAGTATGAAGACTATACAGAAGAAGAAACAGAAGACCTGAAAAGCCGTATCTCTACAGATACTTTTTCCTATAAAGAAGGTTTCGATGTCAGTGACTGGGCATTCGGCGGTTCTGCTAAAGTGGGTGAAACTTATCTGGTAGAGAATGAAGGCAGCTATGGTGTTTATCTGATGCTGAGAGAACCTTCTCTTGATACAAGCAATACTGTCAATGTACGGCATATTCTGTTTGCAACTGACAGCCATATGGCGGAAGATGAAAATACAGCAGAAACTGCTGCTGAAGATGAAACACAGGCTGAAACGACTGCCGAAGAAGCGGAAGCCGCTAAAGCAGCCGCTCTGGAAACTTGCCGGACTTATGCACAAAATGCCCTCGAAGAATGGGAAAAAGGCGATAAGACAGAAGACAGCTTTGCTGAACTTGCTAACCAGTATTCCGAAGACCCCGGCTCTAATACAAACGGCGGACTGTATGAAAAAGTCTATCCCGGTCAGATGGTGCAGACTTTCAATGACTGGTGCTTTGATGCCTCCAGAAAGCCCGGAGATACCGGCATTGTCGAAACGGATTACGGTGTTCATGTCATGTACTTCTCCGGCACAGCTGAACCCCTCTGGAAAGATAATGCCAGAAGTGCGCTCCAGTCTGAAGGTATTGACAGCTGGTATGAAGAACAGACTGCTGCTTATCCTGTTGCTTACAATGAAGAAATTCTTAACAGTATCGGATAAAAAAAGATGAGCATGACAAAGAAACAGCGTGCGGAAAAAGCCGTGCAGATTCTGAAAGAATACTATCCGGAAGCGGCATGTTCCCTGATTTATAAAGAACCTTATCAGCTTATGATTGCCGCCCGGCTTTCTGCACAGTGTACAGATGCAAGAGTAAATATTGTCACTAAGACACTGTTCCGGAAATATCCGACACTCAAATCTTTTGCAGAAGCCAGCCTTCCGGAACTGGAACAGGATATTAAGCCCTGCGGTTTCTATCATATGAAAGCGAAAAGCATTATTGAAGCTTGTCAGAGATTACAGAATGTTTATCACGGCATTCTGCCGGATACACTGGAAGAACTGCTGACACTTTCCGGAATCGGGCGCAAAACGGCAAATCTGCTTATGGGTGATGTATATCATAAGCCTGCTGTCGTAACAGATACGCATTTTATCCGGATTACCGGAAAACTTGGTCTGACAAAAGAAACAGCTCCTCCGAAAGTAGAAGCTGATTTAAAAAAGCTTCTCCCTCCAGAAGAATCTTCTGCATTCTGTCACCGGATTGTGCAGTTTGGCAGAGACGTCTGCCGGGCAAGAAATCCAAAATGCAGCATCTGTCCGCTGAAAGAAATCTGTACAGCAAAAACTATTGACAAAATCTGAAAAATCAGGTAAAATAAATATATAAAAATTTTTTAAAATAAGGCGGTATCGCAAATGGGTATTTTAACAGCAATTTTTGGCTCTTACAGTGCGAAAGAACTCGAACGCATTAAGCCTATTAAAGATAAAGTTCTTGCACTGGAAGAAGAATATAAAGCTCTGACCGATGCAGAGTTAAAAGAAAAAACAGTTGAATTCAAAGAAAGACTGAAAGAAGGCACAGACACACTGGATTCACTTCTGCCGGAAGCTCTGGCGACTGTCCGTGAAGCCGGTGACAGAGTGCTTGGCAAACGTGCATTTGAAGTACAGATTATTGGTGCAATTGTTCTGCATCAGGGACGTATTGCCGAAATGAAAACCGGTGAAGGTAAAACACTTGTCGCATGTCTTGCAGCATATGCAAATGCCCTTTCCGGAAAAGGTGTTCATGTCGTAACCGTCAATGACTATCTGGCGAAAACGCAGTCCGAAGAAATGGGTAAAGTTCACAGATTTCTGGG
The DNA here is from genome assembly GCA_002449575.1 of Ruminococcus sp. UBA7014. Lineage (GTDB taxonomy): Bacteria > Bacillota > Clostridia > Oscillospirales > Ruminococcaceae > UBA3855. The sequence goes on along the minus strand of DJXC01000026.1, from coordinate 6,753 downwards.
ATTAACTGTTGGCTGTATTCTCCACGGTCTGACCAATAACCAGAGAAGAGCGGCTTATGCCTGTGACATTACTTACGGAACAAATAACGAATTCGGCTTTGACTATCTGCGTGATAACATGGTAACTTACAAAAAAGACATGGTACAGCGTGAACCGAATTTTGCAATTGTGGACGAAGTGGACTCTATCTTAATCGACGAAGCAAGAACTCCGCTGATTATTTCCGGACAGGGCGACAAGTCTACAGAATTATATACACTGGTAGACAAATTTGTCAAGACCCTGACACCGATTACTTTTGTCGAGATGGATGACAAAGTAGACCAGGAAGAAATTGCTGAGGGTGCAGACTATATTATTGACGAAAAGTCCAAAACTGCCACCATTACAAAACAGGGTGTGGAAAAAGCCGAAAAGCATTTCCATATTGACAACCTGATGGCACAGGAAAATATGACACTGCTGCATCATATCAATCAGGCTCTGAAAGCCGTGGGTGTCATGAAGAATGATATTGACTATATCGTGGAAGACGGCGAAGTCGTTATCGTTGATGAATTTACCGGACGTAAAATGCTGGGACGTCGTTTCAATGACGGACTGCATCAGGCTATCGAAGCCAAAGAAGGCGTAGAAGTGCAGCGTGAATCCAAAACACTGGCAACTATCACCTTCCAGAACTATTTCAGATTATATGCAAAACTCTCCGGCATGACCGGTACAGCGATGACCGAAGAAGACGAATTCAAGGAAATCTATAAATTAGACGTTATCGCCATTCCGACAAACAAGCCGGTACAGCGTATTGACCATTCTGACCAGGTGTACCGCTCTGAAAAGGGAAAATTCCTGGCTATCATCGAACAGATTGCAGAATGTAACAAGAAAGGGCAGCCGGTTCTGGTCGGTACAGTTTCTATCGAAAAATCAGAATTATTATCCGCTCTGCTGAAAAAGCGTGGTATCAAGCATGAAGTCCTGAACGCAAAATATCACGCAAAAGAAGCCGAAATTGTCGCACAAGCCGGTAAACTGGGTGCAGTTACCATCGCCACCAATATGGCTGGACGTGGTACAGATATTATTCTCGGCGGTAACGCAGAATTCACCGCCCGTGCAGAACTCCGCAAACTCCAGAAAGAAAACGGCGAACAGCTCTATGATGATGCTATTATCAACGAAGCTATCGGCTTTGCAGATACAGACAATCAGGAAATTCTGGAAGCCCGTGAAGTATATCGTAAACTTTACAAAAAATATGATGAAAAAGTCAAGGAAGCTGCTGTGGCTGTCCGTGAAGCAGGCGGATTGTTTATCATTGGTACAGAACGTCATGAATCCCGCCGTATTGATAACCAGCTCCGTGGTCGTGCCGGCCGTCAGGGTGACCCCGGTGAAAGCCGTTTCTTCCTGTCAGTCGAAGATGACCTGATGAGAATCTTTGCCGGTGACAGAATGGAAGCTGTCATGAAGTCCCTCAACGTTGAAGAAACGCAGCCTATCGAAAGCAAATTCCTGACGAAAATTATCGCTTCTTCTCAGAAGAAAGTCGAAGGCAGAAACTTCAGCATCCGTAAAAATACCCTGAACTATGATGATGTGATGAACGCACAGCGTGAAATCATCTACAAGCAGCGTTTTCAGGTACTCAACGGCGAAGACCTGCACGATTCTATCCTGAATATGATGGAAGAACTTGTCAAGTCGATTACAAATCAGTATCTTGCCGAAGAAGAAGTACAGGATAACTGGAATCTTATCGGTCTGAAAGATTATTTCTATGGCTGGCTTCTGGAAGACGGTGAACTGGTCTTCTCCGAAGAAGAACTTACCAAACAGACAAAAAGTGGTATTACAGAGTTCTTAATCGACAAGATGAAAACCAAATATGCCGAAAAAGAAAAGAATTATGGCGAAAAAATCATCCGTGAACTGGAACGTGTCGTTATGCTTCGTGTTGTGGATAACAAATGGATGGCACATATTGACGATATGCAGGAACTTAAGCGTGGTATCAGCCTGAGAAGCTACGGTCAGAAAAACCCTGTTGTTGAATATCGTTATGAAGGCTTTGAAATGTTTGACGCTATGGTTGAAAGTATCCGTGAAGAAACTGTCCGTATGCTGATGACAATTCAGATTCAGCAGCAAGCCCCGCCGCAGCGGCAGCAGGTCATGAAGCCTTATGCACCGAATGCCGGAAGTCCGGAAGCAAAAAAGAATCAGTAACCTGAACAAACAGCCCTCTCCTGTACGGGGAGGGCTGATTCTGCACGAAAGAAGGTGTTTTATCTGGAATATCTCAATTTTGCTGAATTTTATGACACACTCACACAGAATGTCGAATATCCGAAACGGGCGGCAAGAATTGATTTTCTTATCAAAAATCATCTCCGGACAGAAACAGAAGGCAGATTATTATTGGATTTAGCCTGCGGAAGCGGTTCACTTAGTGAAGAACTTGCAAAATTAAATTATGATGTCATTGGCGTAGATAATTCTCCGGCAATGCTGAATCAGGCCATGCTGAAAAAATTAAAAAGTCAGCTTCCGATTCAGTATCTCTGTCAGGATATGAAAGAACTGGATATGTTCGGAACGATTGATATCACTGTCTGTATGCTGGATAGCCTGAATCATCTGCAAAATGCGGATGAAATTTTACAGGTTTTTCAGAAAGTTTCACTGTTCGCACAGCCGGGCGGCTTGTTCCTGTTCGACATGAATACACTCTACAAGCATCATGAAATTCTGAAAGACAAGATTTTTCTCTATGATACAGAACAGGTCTTTTGCACCTGGGAAAACCATCTGAAAGGTGATACTGTTGAAATGCAGCTGACTTTCTTCGCCTGTGATGACGACTCCGGAAGTTATTACCGGACTGATGAATTTATTACAGAAACTGCCTATCCGGTTTCTGTCATTGAAAATCTGCTGAAAAAATCGGGGCTGCACCTGCTTGGTGAATTTGATGCTGATAAAAATCTGGATATGCCGGAACAGCTTTCCCCTGTTTCAGAAACAACAGAGAGAATCTTATTTGTCGCACAAAAGCCATTATCCTGAAAGAAGGTATTTTTATTATGAGTATTATCAAAAGAGCCATTTCCGCAGACGGCAGTGTCATTGCTTCTGCCATTGATGCCACAGATATGGCAAACCAGATTGAACAATTTCATCATCCCTCGGCGGTCGTGACTGCCGCACTCGGACGGCTTGCCATTGCTGCTTCCCTGATGGGCTATGACCAGAAAAACGAAGATGATAAAATTACTCTGCGAATTGACGGCAACGGGCAAATTGGCAGCATGATTGCCGTTGCTGACAGCCACGGAAATGTGAAATGCTGTGCAGATAATTATATTGTCGAAATTCCGCTCAACAGCAAAGGAAAGCTTGATGTCGGCGGAGCAGTCGGAAATGGTACACTTTCCGTTATCAAAGATATGGGGCTGAAAGAACCTTATGTTGGTACAATTCCGCTGGTATCAGGAGAAATCGCCGAAGATATCGCCAGCTATTACGCAACAAGCGAACAGATTCCCACTGTTCTGAGTCTTGGTGTTCTGGTTGCACCAGATTTGAGCGTAAAACATGCCGGTGGTTTTCTGATTCAACTTCTGCCGTTTGCAGATGAAGCCTGCATTCCGGTGCTTGAAAAAAATATGGCTGCCATGCCTAATGTCACCAAAATGCTGGAAGACGGCATGACAGCAGAAGAAATTGTTTTAAAATGTCTGGAAGGGCTTACGCCGAATTTGCTGGATGAAGCAGAAGCTAATTATCTCTGTGACTGTTCCAGAGAACGAACTGCCAAAGTTTTAATCAGCATCGGCAAGGAAGAATTGCAGAAACTTGCAGATACAAAAGAAAATATTGAAGTCTGCTGTCATTTCTGCAACAGGAAATATCAGTTCACACCAGAAGAAATTATGCATCTGATTCAGAAATAATGCAAAACCCGGCATGTTTCAAAATGCCGGGTTTATTTTTCAGAATCAGTTTGCTACATAGTTGACGGCTGTATTCATGAAATCGCTGCCGCCGTAAGTGTCTACAATTGTCATAGCAGATTTATCATACTGAATATCCAGTGTAAATCCGCAGAAACCGGGGTTATGGGACAAATCAATTGCAATTTTGACAGTATCACCCTGCTTTGCAGAAACGCTTCTGACTTTCAGTGTAAAGTCATCATCAGGGTCAGCCTGAGCCTGAATGTCTGTATTGACTGCCACTTCGCCATTGATGATATCCGGAGTCCATGCCACTAAATCCCAGCTTGCAATATCAGTCTGTGCAATTGTGACAGGATAACTTCCGTCCGGAATATTGTCATTGACTTTAAATTCAACAATCAGGAATTCACCTTCAAAGAAGAAGTCACTTTCCTGAGACATATCCAGCCAGTATGCTTTACAGAGGTCATAAGAGGGGGTATAATTGGAAACAGCAGCTTCTGTCGGTTTGAGTGTAGCCGGCGGTTCTGCCGCTTCTGTTGAAAGAACAGTTTCGGTAACTTCTACAGCTTCAGTTTGTTCCTGCCCCTGAGCATCTGTAGCGGGCTGACCGTTGGCTTCTGTAACTTTTACCACTTCTGTGACTTTTACGACTTCGGTCTGTTCCTGTCCTTTTGCATCTGTTACAGGCTGACCGCCGGCTTCTGTGACTTTTACAATTTCTGTCACAGGAACAGCAAAAACAGAAGTTTCTGCCTTTGGCTTTGTTTCTTCTCCGACAGCGGCACTTTCTGCGGAAGAAGCATCTGTATTTGTATCTTCAGCTTTTTCGCCGCCTTCGGTCACGTCTATGCCTGCGCCGGTTTCATGCTCGAATGTCAGCGGTACTTTGGTCTGGTCAAGAGAGATAGTTTCTCTGGGCAATTCTGCCTCAGAGCTGTTGTTCTTGCTGCTGCATCCAAATGCAGCGACTGACAGAGAAGCAATCAGGCAGACAGTCAGAATCTTTTTAAAATAATTTTTCATATTTCTATACCTTCCTTTCAAAAACGCATTTTTCAGCCTATCTTATTATACACTTTTTCGCTAAACTTGTCAAGGGCTTTTGTTTACGCAAAAATGAAAATCCATTGACAGAACGGAAATTTTTTGTTCTGACATATTGCAAAATGGTACAGAATATGTTATAATAAATATTCAGGAGGTGTTTTATTTTTATGATTACTATCAAAACTTACAGAGGACATATCCGCAACTGGGAAGCACTCGGTGAAGAACTGCATCTGCATGTTTCTGACATGACCAGAGAAGAACGGGAACAGGCGATTATTATAAAAGCCTATGAAACATGGGGCAGACAGCTTGCTGACCATTTTTATGGCATGTTTGCCTTTGCCTTATGGGATGATGAAGCACAGGAATTGTTCTGTCTGCGTGACCAGTTCGGCACAAAGCCTTTCTATTATTATCTGACTGCGGATAACCGGCTGTTATACGGTACTTTTATCCGTGATATTATCAGTCAGGAAGGATTTGTGAAAGAATTGAATCCGGATATGCTCCAGATTTACATGACACTGACTTATGTCGCCGGAGAAGATACATTTTTCAGGGGCTTGAAAAAATTAATGCCGGGTCATTATCTGGTATTCAAGAACGGCAAGGCAGAAATCACACGTTACTGGAAACCGGAATTTCATCCGGATAACAGCAAATCTCTTGATGACTGGGCAGAGGAAATTCACGAAACTGTCAAGCAGATGTTCCGTGAAGTCAAGACTGCTGATGAAACTGCTGAATCTTTCCTGTCCGGCGGTGTGGATTCTTCTTATGTGCTTGCAATGTCTGATGCCAAGAGAGCGGATTCCTGCGGCTATGATGAAGAACGCTTTGACGAGTCCAGAATTGCTTCCAAAACGGCAGAACTTCTCAATGTGGAACATTCTGTTGCTAAAATCAAGCCGGAAGATTTCTTTGGAATTGTGCCTTATGTGATGTACAATATGGAACAGCCTCTTGGTGATGCTTCGGCGATTGTCTTTACACTCGGCTGCAATGCCACAGCACAGCATACAAAACTTTGCTATTCCGGAGAAGGCGCAGACGAATTTTTCGGCGGCTATAACATGTACCGCAATGCGGAACGCTACGGCGATAATCTGAAAACATTCTATGTCGGCAATACGAATATCATGAAAGAAGACGACAAGAAGAAAATTCTCAAATCCTACAATCCGGAAATACTGCCCATCAATCTGGTAAAATATATCTATGATGAGACAGAAGGACTTGACCCGCTGACAAAAATGTCTGATGTTGATATTCAGATATGGCTGGAAGGTGATATTTATCTGAATGTTGACAAGATGAGTACTGCTGCCGGTCTGGAAATCCGTATGCCACTGACAGACAGACGTATTTTTGACATTGCTTCCCGTATGCCGTCAAAATATAAAGTCAATGCAGAACAGAATAAAGTTGCTTTCCGCACGGCTGCTGCCAAAGTACTGCCGGAAGAAATTGCGTTCCGGAAAAAGCTTGGCTTTATCGTGCCGGTGAGAATCTGGCTTGCTGATGAAAATTATAATCAAGATGTCAGAGAAAAATTCAACAGCGACTATGCCGCAGAATTTTTTAATACAGAAGAAATCAACAGAATCTATCAGGAATATATCGGCGGCAATTCCGACCTGTGGCGGCAGGTCTGGACAATTTACACGTTCTTAGTCTGGTATGAAGAATATTTTATCAAGAGGTGACATCCTCCCCCGCCTAAGAGGCGGGGGGGGG
>DJXC01000071.1 GCA_002449575.1 Ruminococcus sp. UBA7014 | reverse complement strand
TTTTCTTTGAGCAGATTCCAGAGTGTCAGCCGATAACCGCCATCAGGCTGACCTGTAAAGCCGTCTGTAATCGAATCGCCGAGCGGCATGACACGAAGTTTCTGTATCTGTTCTTCTTCCGGGAATGCCGTGAGAGAAGAAATCATACACGCTGTAAGTGTGCCGGCAGTCAGTCCGGCAAGGAAATTTTTCATTTTCATACATCATAGTCCTTTCTTAAATATCATCAGAAATATCCGGTATTTCCAGTATTTCGTTTTGTGGCTTGACAGTGAAATCCGGAGAAGATTCCTCCGGAATATCCAGCATTTCAGTTTCCTGTACTTTATCAAGCGGATGATATGACTGATATTCTTTTCCAAAATACTGCATCTGTTCGTCAAAGCGTTCATTAAAATGCGGATAGCCTTCCTGCTTTTGAATCCAGAGTGCCTGCCGGCATTCCGGAATCTGCAAGAAACAGAGAATCAACATGGGAATTCCGGCAATCAGGTGAATAAAATCCAGCATGATGCCTGAAATTATCAGTAATATGACAAGTACCAGAAGTTTCGGCTTCTCCGGAACTGCAAACAGCATGAGAACCAACAGCACAACACTGTATATAAATGCAAATACTCCAAACATAACACCTTGTAAAAATTGTCCATAAATTAAAGAAAGATGATATTTTACAGGCAGTGAAATTGCAAGATAAAGATTCAGCAATATCAGGATGGCAAAGAAGAGGAATCTTTTCTGATGATTATTCTTATGAATATTCATAAGCGTACGGCATTTGTCATAATGAGAAGTATCTTTACCGACTTTCATTGGCATGAGAATCACTCCTTTCCGGAACACCGGGTGCTTCCGGCATTTCGACATACTGGACGGAACGAGGTGTATATTCTTCCGGAACTTCTTCAAAAGCATCTTTCATTTCGGCATCATGAAGATTGTTGAGAGGGTGTTCCGGCTGATAGTCGTTTCTGAATGTTTCCATCTGTTCGTCAAAGCGTTCACTGAAATGCGGATAACCGGGTTGTTTTTTCAGAAAGTCCATCTTTCTGGAATCCCGATAGACCCATGCCAAAACAAAAAGCAGAATAATGCCAAATATAAAAAAGACACATCCGCTGACAATTCCAAGCGTAATTAATATCACTGAAAGAATACACATTTTCGGGGTTTCTGGAACAGCAAACACAAAAGAAATCAGAATTCCAATAAGATACAGCAGGGCAAATACTGTAAACCCTAGTCCATACAGATTCGTCAGTGGAATCAAAGACAGCGGAACATCTGCAAAAAGTAAAGAAGCGACAACTTTCAGTCGGAAAGAATTATTCTTTTCAATCCTCCGCATCATGGTTTGATATTCCTGATAATGTGAAAAATTAAGTTCTGTCATGGCAAGTCCTCCTTTCTGCTAATTTCAGTATAGCATATTTCCGAAATTTTGTCCATAGTTTTTTCATTTTTTGTTGACAGAAGATTTAAAATCTGCTATAATAAAAGCAAATTTACAGAAGGAGAAATTTTTGTATGAAAAAAATAATCAGCATTCTGTTGTTCTGTACTTTGCTGATGACAGCCTGTTCCGGAAATATTCTGGAATCTTCCGCAGACATACCAGAAACACAGCTACAGACCGAAACTGAAATCATTCCGGCAAAAAAACAGACAAGCATTTTTGATGGTCATGTTTCAAATACAGTGATTTCAACAGGAAATAATTATATGACCGATGCCAAAGGCGGAAAGACATTCCGAATATATTTTCCTGTGGAAGCTGCCGGAAAACTGGAATATCAGTTTTATTTCTCAAATACAGTGGATTCCACATGGGAACGAGGCAGATATACTTATGCAGGAAAATCCGGCGGAAACTATCAGATTCTGAATGCACATATCTGGACAGCCTCTTCTCCGGATTCTGATGATGCGTCAGAACCTGTAGAAATTACATTTGACGGCAGTCCGGAAAAAACAGTTTCACCGGATGAGACATTCTGGAGTGATGCCGTTAGTCTTGCCGTTCCAGAAGGAAAATATCTTGTCTGGGAATGGACACTTGACGGCGAAGAGATTCCCTGCAACAGAATGACAGAACTTGCGTACTCATATATTATCAATACAGACGGTACAGCGGAATATTATATGGATATCCCCTGTCCGCAGCTAATCGGTACAAACCGGAATGTCCGGAAAAAAATCGTTTGTTTCGGTGATTCTATCACACAAGGCGCACAGACAACACCTTATGCTCAAAATTTCTGGGCAGCAAAACTTTCCGAAAGTTTAGGAAGTGACTATGCTGTCTGGAATATCGGGTGCGGCTATGCAAGAGCAAGTGATGCGGCATTATCCGGCAACTGGCTTGAACGTGCGAAAAGTGCTGATATTGTAACGCTTGCCTTTGGGACAAATGATTTAATTGTCGGACAGTATGGTCAGAGAAATTCCAGTTCCGCAGATGAAATTGAAGGCTGGCTTCGGACACTGATTCAAGAATTGAAAAATGCAGGCTGTCAGGTCATTGTATTTAACTTGCCGCCTTTTGACTTGGAAGAACAAACAGAGAACGTCAGAAAAGAAATCAACTCCCGTATTCCGGGAATTGCAGAAGAAACAGGCTGTGCATTTTTTGACTGGAATGCTCTGCTTGAAAATCCGGACGAACCGGGAAAAGCTCTTTACGGTGGTCATCCGGACGATGCAGGATGTAAAATCATAGCAGCTGCATTTTTGGAACAGTTTTCTGTTTTATTAGAATCGTGAAAAAATCTCCGGCATCTGCCGGAGATTTCCTTATTCCTAAAAATAAAAGAGAACAGTAAAAATACTGTTCTCTTTATGACCCCTACGGGAATCGAAC
>DJXC01000189.1 GCA_002449575.1 Ruminococcus sp. UBA7014 | reverse complement strand
GGTGTTGTATGCAGAAGGTTATCATCATCGGCGCAGGGCTGGCAGGCATGTCTGCTGCTGTCACCCTCGCAGAACAAAAAATTTCATGCTGTCTGATTTCTCTCCAGAATTCCGAACGGGCGCAGTCTGTTTTAGCGGAGGGCGGTATCAATGCCGCACTTGATACGATGGGCGAAAATGATACTGTCCGGAATCACTATGAAGATACTATGAAAGGCGGTGTCTTTCTTGCTGACCCCAATGCAGTGCAGAATCTTACTAGTCATGCCCCTGAAATTGTCCGCTGGCTGGAAAAATTAGGTGTTCCGTTTAATATGACAGATTCTGATATTATGCTCCGGAATTTCGGTGGTCAGAAAAAGAAACGCACTGCCTATGCCCGAAGCAGTACCGGAAAAATTATCATGACGGCTTTGATTGATGAAGTCCGTAAATACGAAGTAGCCGGATTTGTACAGAGATTTCCGCATCATCAGTTTATCCGGCTGTTACTGAAACAAAACAGTTGTATCGGTGTTCGCATTCAGGATTTTTATACCGGAAAAATTTCTGATTTTTTTGGTACTGTGCTGTTATGTTCCGGCGGCATGAACGGCATTTTTCCCGGTATGACAACCGGAACAACGCAGAATTCCGGTGATGTGACAGCAACTGTTTTCCGGCAGGGCGTGAAACTAGGCAATCTCGAAATGTTACAGTATCATCCGACAACTATCGGCATTTCCGGAAAACGCTGTCTTGTTACCGAAGCTGCAAGAGGAGAGGGCGGCAGACTTTACATTATGCGAAACGGTGAAAAATGGCACTTCATGGAAGAAAAATTTCCTGAACTCGGAAATCTGATGCCCCGTGATGTCGTTGCCCGTGAAATGTTTTTCGTCCGGCGTGAACTTGGCGGAGAAGTCTTTCTTGATATGACTGCACTCCCGGAATTAACATGGCTGAAAAAACTTTCTGATTTGCGGCAGGAAATTATCCATTATCTTTCACTTGACCCGAAATTAAAGCCCGTTCCTGTCAGAGAGGGCATTCATTATTTTATGGGCGGTATTGATACTGATGAATTTCACCGGACAAATCTTGAAAATCTTTATGCTGCCGGAGAATGTACTTGTCAGTATCACGGCGCAAACCGGCTCGGCGGAAATTCTATGCTTGGCGCACTCTATGGCGGCAGAAAAGCTGCTGAAACAATGATACAGCATCCAGCAGAAATTTCTGAAATACAGAAAGTTTCTGAAACAGATGATATAACTTCGGCTTCTCCGGCTTTGATTCAGGAAATCAGTCAGATACTGCTTTCCGGACTGGGAATTGTCCGCAATCAGGAAACTTTGCAGAATGCGCTTGTACAGCTTAAAAAATTATCACAACAGAGAAATTATCATTTCTATGAACAAAACCGTCTGCTGTTAGCAGAAGCAATGCTGCTGTCTGCTCTGGAACGGAAAGAAAGCCGGGGCGCACATTACCGTGAAGATTATCCCGAAAAAAATGAATCTTTCCGGAAAACGACTGTTGCAGAATTTCATCATCAAGTCCGGATTTCCTTCCGGTCAATTCCTGAAAAGAGGGCTGAGTTATGATAACATTAACTTTGGAAATTCTTCGCCGGAAATCTCCGGAAGATGTTCCACACTGGGAAAGTTATGAATATTCTGTACAGGACGAAAATGCTAATATTGCAACTGCACTCACGGAATTAAATCAGACACTCCGGAATCCTGTCAGATGGGAATGCAGCTGTCTTCAAAAAAAATGCGGTGCATGTGCAATGTTGATTAATCATCGCCCAAAGCTTGCCTGTGATACACTGCTGAAAGAATTCAGAAATTCTGTAAAGATTGAACCACTCCGGAAATTTCCTGTGATTGCGGATTTAATCGTTGACAGAAGTATTCTGTTTGAAAACCTGAAAACGATGAAACTCTGGTTTGCCGAAGAGGCAAAGACAAACGGCTCACAGACTGCTTATGAAGCCTCCAGATGTCTCCAGTGCGGATGCTGTCTTGAAATCTGTCCGAATTTCTTCGCCGGAGGAAAATTTTCAGGCATGGCGGCTATGCTTCCAACCTCCAGACTGCTGACTGCTCTGCCGGAATCGCAGAAAAAAGAAATTTTTAAAGCCTATCAGCAGCATATCTATGAAGGCTGCGGAAAATCTCTTGCCTGCCGTGATGTCTGTCCTGCTGGTATCGAAATTGATAAATTGTTAGTGCATTCCAATGCTGTCGCTGTCTGGAAACGGAAATTTAAACATGATAAATAAAAAAATCATCTCTCTGCTGCTGCTGTTCTGCATTCTGCTGACAGGATGCCGTCAGAATCTGCATTATGAAGTCAGAAAAGATTTAAGTATTTATTTCACGAATGCAGATGCTGTCATTGCTTCCGTCCGGAATTCACTCCGCAAACATGACAGTAAAATTATTATCAGTTATACTTCTCACAGCGATAATATGCAGGATATCGGCATAATTGTTCGTGAACTCATGAATTATGCACTTGATGAAACCAGCAGTCCCATAGAAGGAGACTATATTTTTCATCAGTATGGCGGTTATGAAATGCATTACAGCTATCAGAAACAAGATGCAGATTATCTCTATGAAATTGAAATTATTCCGGATTATTATACCACACTCGTACAGGAACAGGAAGTTTCTGATAAAATTCAGGAGATTTTAAAAAATTTTGATTTCAGAAAAAATACTTCTGATTATGAAAAAATCCGAAAAATTTATGATTATGTTTATAATACTGTTGACTATGATTTGATTCATAAAAAAAATGAACATTATCATCTGAAATCAACAGCGTATGGAGCATTAATCTATCATCATGCTGTCTGTCAGGGCTATGCCGTCCTGATGTACAGACTCCTCCGGGAATCCGGTATTGATACCCGTATCATTACCGGAACTGCGGAAATGACAGACGGAACTGCTGAATTTCATGCATGGAATATCGTCCGGATTGAGGATAAGTATTATAATCTTGATGCAACTTGGAACAAGCAGATGCAGACAGAAGATTATTTTCTCAAATCAGATGAAAATTTTCCGTTTCATGTACGAGATGAAATTTATGCTTCTGCAAGCTTTTATCAGCAGTATCCTATGGCGGAACAGGATTATTTCTATTAATTTTTATGTTTAAGGAGAAAAATTTATGAAAAAAACGGCTGTGATTTTTGATGTGATGCTGTGTATGCTCAGTGCAGCACTCTGTTTCGGGACAAAATTTCTCTTCCATGCCTGCGCACCCAAAGAAGACGGCGGCTGGATGGCTTGTCACTGGGCAGAACAAGCTGTGTTCGGTCTGGGAATCGTTCTGTTGATTCTGAGTATCATTACATTCTGCTTTCCGGACGGAAAAACAAAGTCCGGTGTACAAATCAGTATGGCTGTGATTTCTGTCCTTGCGATGACTGTGCCGAATCATCTGATTCACCTTTGCATGATGACTACTATGAGATGCCATTCTGTTATGAAACCTGCTGTCATGATTATCAGCATTCTGATTCTGATTTGCAGTGTCACTTCCGGAATGCTCCACAGAAAAGAGGAGTCCGGAATATGAAATTTTCTAAATCTCTGCCATTCCGGAATCTTGCCGGAAAACCAGTCCGGACAACTGTACTCATCCTGCTGACAGCTCTGCTTTCTCTGACAGTTTTCGGCGGTACACTTATGATTATCAGCCTGAAAACCGGACTGCATTCGCTGGAATCCCGGCTTGGTGCGGATATTATGGTCGTCCCCTATGAAGCCACTACAAAAGCTAATCTCGAAAATATTGTCTTACAGGGTGCAACTGGCTATTTCTATATGGATAATGCACGCTATGAAAAAATTGCTGACTGTGACGGCATCGGACAGATTTCAGCACAGTTCTTTCTGGCTTCAGCAAGTTCAAGCTGTTGTTCTGTTGCAGTGCAGATTATCGGCTTTGACCCGGAAACAGATTTTACGATTACACCATGGATTCAAAAAAGTTATGGTCAGGAATTACAAAAATTTGATGTCGTTGTCGGCAATGATTTGAACGCTTTTGTCGGAGATACCATTACATTCTATGGCATAGACTGCCATGTCGCCGCTAAACTCGATAAAACCGGAACAGCTTTCGATACTGCTGTTTTTACCAATCAGGAAACAATCAAGGCTTTAATCCAGTCTTCTCTTGACCTGAAAATGAATACTTTCCAGAATATTGACCCGGAAAAAGTCGTTTCCTGTGTGATGATTAATGCCGCAGAAGGTTATACTGTTGAAGAAATTGTCAATGACATTAATATTCATGTCAAAAAAGTGAAAGCCATTCAGACAAAAGAAATGATTTCCGGCATTTCTGACAGTTTAGCCGGTATTTCGGATATTATCAGTATTTTAATTCTTGTCGTGTGGGTTCTGGGAGTTGTGATTTTGCTGCTTGCGTTCACGATGAGCGTTAACGAACGAAAAAAAGAATTTGCTGTGCTTCGGGTGATTGGTGCATCCAGAAATCGGCTTGCCGGAATTGTCATGCAGGAAGCCCTGCTGACTTGTCTGTCCGGCAGTATTATCGGCACGGCTCTGGGGCTGGTGATTATTATGCCGTTTCATCAGATGATTGAAGAACAACTGAATTTGCCGTTTCTTCTGCCGGCTTCCGGAAAAATTATCGGCTTTGTCATTGCAGCAGTTCTTGTTTCTGTCCTGAGTGGCTGTATTTCCGCCGCCGCTTCTGCATTCCGTATCAGTCGCATTGATACTGCCCTGATTTTGAGAGGAGATAACTAATTATGATTCTGAAAGCCGAAAAAATCAGCAAGGAATTTATCCGTGAAATGAAAAATACAAATCGTTTCTTTGCTGTACAGGAAACAGATTTTATACTGGAATCCGGTTCACTGACTGTTCTGATGGGACGTTCCGGTTCTGGAAAAAGTACACTTCTGAATATGTTCGCCGGGCTGATGCTGCCGACTTCCGGAAAGATTCTGCTTGATAATACAGATATGTATTCTCTCCCTGACAAGGAGCTTTCTGAATTCCGGAATCGGCATATCGGTGTGATTCCGCAGGGGCAGACTGCACTACATAGTTTAAACGTTCTGGAAAATGTCTGTCTGCCGTATACGCTCGGCGGTGAAGATGCGCATGAAGCTGATGCCCTTGCTCTGCTCGAAACGCTTGAAATTGCTCCTCTGCAAGCTGCTATGCCTGCTGAACTTTCCGGCGGCGAACTCCGCAGAATGGCTATTGCCCGTGCTTTTCTCCGCAAGCCGGAAATAATTCTTGCGGATGAGCCAACCAGTGACCTTGATGATGAAACAACAAAAATTGTTTTTTCTTTCCTGAAACATGCCGCTCAAAACGGTTCTGCTGTGTTTGTTGTCACGCATGAGAATGATGCTGTGCAGTATGCTGACAGAGTTTTCCGTATGAATGCGGGAATTCTTGAAGAACAATAATAAACATGCTTCTCTGTCTGATAATGCAGAGAAGCATGTTTTATTTATTCTGTTTCTTTCAAATGTCCGAATTCCTGCACAAATTTTTCCAGTGCCGGAAGTGAGACATCATAAACTTTCTGCATAGTCGCTTCAGAATCCATTGTCTTCTTCACTTTGCGGATACCGATATAAATATCATCATCAAAAGGCTCGTCCCATTCCAGACGGTCTGCAAATTCTGTATCTTTCAGCATGAAACGAACACCTTCAGTTTCCTGATAATCGCTGAAATACTGCTCCAAATCATCCAGAGTATGTTCCGGAACAATAAATTCATCTGCGCCGTCATCCGAAATGACAAGTACTGCTTCACCAATTTGAAATTCTGCAAATAATTTTGTCTGGTCGCCCGTGTAGCCGTCCCGTTCAGCAGTTTCCTGTGATGCGGGAATGTAGTAGACATCGACAGAAACTTTTCCGTCGCCGTTGACATCATCAATATATTGCTCGAATAGTTCTTCTATTCCGGAAGAACATGCAGCGTTGAAAAAGTCATCATGCACCAGAAGCAGAATAATCATATCAGGCTTGACAGTTGTCACAACCTGCCATGTCAGAAAGCCGAACATTGCCGCAAAAAATACCGCAAATCCCAGCCACCATTTATTATGATAGATGAAATTAGAAATTTTTTCGCTGAAAGTATATTGTTTTTTTTCTTCATGCTGTTCATAGATGGTACTGCTTTCAGCAATGACACCCTGTTTCAGTTTCAGAAGTTCTTTTTTGTCTTCTTTAAGCTGTTCTTCATAAGCAAGTCGTTCCTGTTCTGTAAATTCTTCTTTTTTCTGATTTTCTTCCATAAATCATACTCCTGTAATGCAAAAAGGACGGATTTCCACGGAAACCCGTCCTGAATGATTATTCTTCTGTCTTGGTCTGTGTATCAGCAAGAGGTTTCATAGTCGGGAACAGAAGTACATCACGGATAGACGGACTGTCTGTCAGCAGCATAACAAGTCTGTCTACACCGAATCCCAAACCGCCTGTTGGCGGAAGACCATATTCCAGTGCAGTGACATAGTCTTCATCTACCTGACAATTCATATTGCCCTGCGCCCTCTTAGCAGCAACCTGACGTTCAAAACGTTCTTTCTGGTCAATAGGGTCATTCAGTTCCGAAAAAGCATTGCCCATTTCACGTGCATACATGAAATATTCAAATCTTTCTGTAAATGCCGGGTCAGAAGGCTTTCTCTTCGCCAGAGGTGAATTTTCTACCGGATAGTCATAAATAATTGTCGGCTGAATCAGCTTTTCTTCTACAAAGGCATCAAAGAATGCAATCAGTACATGCCCTTTTGTCGCATTTTTGCCTTCTTCGACTTCAACATGATGTGCATCTGCACAGGCTCTGGCATCCTCGTCAGTTTTCCAGTCGTTGTAATCGACACCAGCATATTTCTTGACAGCTTCAATCATAGTCAGACGTTCCCACGGCTTGCCGATAGCAATTTCCGTTCCCTGATAATTGACTGTATCTGTTCCGCATACGTTCAGTGTGATGGTTCTGTACATGTTTTCGATTAAGTCCATCATGCCGATATAATCTGTATATGCCTGATACATTTCGACAGATGTAAATTCCGGATTGTGAGAAGGGTCCATGCCTTCATTACGAAAAATTCTGCCGACTTCATAAACTTTGTCAAATCCGCCGACAATTAGTCTTTTCAGATTCAGTTCTGTTTCGATTCTCAGGTACATATCCATGTTGAGTGTGTTGTGATGGGTCACAAACGGCTTGGCGGCTGCACCGATTTCGATAGGCAGCAGAACCGGAGTATCTACTTCGACATAACCCAGATTATCCAGATATGCACGGATTTCACGCATAATCTGGCTGCGCTTTACAAATGTATCCTTTACCTGCGGATTGCAGATTAAGTCCAGATAACGCTGACGGTATCTGGTGTCCTGGTCTTTCAGACCGTGCCACTTTTCCGGCAGAGGCAGCAGAGATTTGGATAATAATGTCACACTCTTTGCATGAACCGAAATTTCGCCTTTCTTTGTGCGGAAGACAAAGCCTTCAATTCCGATAATATCGCCGATATCCCATTTCTTGAATTTTTCAAATGCTTCTTTGCCGAGGTCATTCATGCTGACATAGACCTGCATTCTGTCCGTATGGTCACGGATATCCAGAAAATGAGCCTTACCCATTTTTCTCCAGCTCATAATTCTTCCGGCAACATGCAATATTTCTTCCTTGATTTTGTCAAGTCCTGCCTGAATCTGTTCTTCATCACCGCCGGCAGCCTCCAGAACTGCTTTTTCTTTCTGTTCATACTGCTGACGGAGTTCGGCATTCTTGACGGATACCGGATAGCTTGTCAGGGTAAAGGGGTCAAAGCCTTCTGCCTTCATGGCATTGAGTTTATCTAATCTGATTTGTCTGTAGTCAGTGGTATCTGTCATTTCCTGAGAGTTGATTTCTTCCTGCATTGGTTCACGCTTCTTTCTGAATTTCTCTTGCAATGTCGAGTACTTCGTACTCAATTTCGCCTGCGGGGGCTTCCACGATGAAAATGTCACCGATTTTCTTTTTCATAGCAGCTTTTCCGATAGGGGATTCATCGGAAATTTTATGTTCCAAGAAATTGGCTTCATTTGTGCCGACAAGCTTCCACTGTTCGGATTTATCTGTACCGATTTTGCGGATGGTGATAACTGCGCCGATGTCAATTTCTTCGAGGTCTTCGCCAGTATCTTCGACAATTTCGGCATTATCAAGGATATATTGTGTTTCAGCGATTTTGGCTTCAAGCATAGCCTGTTCGTTTTTGGCTTCGTCGTATTCCGCATTTTCGGACAAGTCGCCATAGGAACGGGCTTCTTTCAGTTTCTGGGCAACATCAACACGTTCGACATTGATTAAATGTTCCAGCTGATGTTTGAGGCTTTCGTAACCTTCACGGGACATTCTTCTTTTCTTTTCCATGATAAAAAAACTCCTTTCGGGATGATGAAAAATCAGGGCTTTGCCCTGTTAATTTCTGTATCTTTATTATTATATTATATTTTGGAAAAAAAGTCAAGTGAATTTCTGCAAAACACTTGACTTTTTCTTATTTTATATCAGTTTGCCGATTAATTTGCCGTGTTCCAGACCTATAATCCGGACAGGCTTTATCTGATTCCGGAAATTTTCTTCCGGTTTGGCTGGAATGATAACATAGGTATAGTTTTCTGCATGACCGCCGTGAAAATCCGGATTTTTCTGGCGTTCAAACAATACATGGTGTATCTGTCCGATATTGGATTGCAGATAGGATTCATGCAGACTCTGTGCCAGTGCGGAAAGTCTGTCAGAACGGCTTTTCTTGACGGATTCCGGCACTTGTTCCGAAGATGCCGCTGCTGGTGTGCCGGGACGGGGAGAATAGCGGAAAATATGCACTTCTGAAAAACGAATATCCCTGACAAATTCCAGAGTTTCTGAAAAATCGGCTTCAGTTTCGCCCGGAAATCCTGTCATAATATCTGTTGTGACGGCACAATCCGGAAATAACTGACGAATCTGTTTTATCAGTGTCGCATATGCCGCACAGGTATAGTGACGGTGCATTGCTTTTAATATGCGGTCACAGCCGCTTTGTACAGAAATATGAAAATGCGGACAAAGCTGTGGTATCCGGCTAAGTTTTTCCAGTACAGAAGGAGTCAGCCCATCTGGTTCAAGTGAGCCGAGCCGAATCTGAGAAATGCCGGATTCTGCCGTTATCCGCACAGCATCTGCAATATCATTATTTTCAGATGCATAACAGGCAAGGTTGATTCCGCACAGTACAATTTCATGATAGCCCTGCAATACCAGCTTTTTTGCTTCGGTACGGATTTCTTTGGGACTGCGTGAACGGCAGCGACCTCTTGCATAAGGAATAATGCAGTAAGAGCAGAAACGGTTACAGCCGTCCTGAATTTTCAGGAAAGCTCTGGTATGTCCGGTATCACTGCCCTGCGGAAGAGTTTCAAATGCTTCATCAGAAACAAAATGTTCTACTGCGGAGATTTTATGCGGATTCCGGAAATAAGCTTCAAGTAAAGCCGGAATGCGGCTTCTGTTTTTTGTTCCGGTAAGAATATCTGCTTCGGGGAGTGCAGCAGCATCTGCCGGGAATGCCTGTACATAACAGCCTGTCACCAGAATGACGGCATTCGGAGCAGACTGGCGGAGTTTCCGGAGAGCCTGAAACATGCGCTTGTCTCCGGAGGCGGTAACTGTACAGGAATTCATAATAACAGCATCAGCCTGTTCCGGTGTGCTGATAATTTCCCAGCCGTGTTCCATGAGCAGAGCAGCAATGCTGTCTGTTTCAGCAGCATTGACTTTACAGCCGAATGTATGTAAATATGCTTTCATCATGCCAAATCCTTTTCATTCTGAAATTTTTTTTATTATAGCATGAAAAGCGGAATCTGTCAAGAATTAAACGCAGTGTTTCAGCAGAATCTGCATATAGCCGTCAAGGATTTCACGCATGACAGGACTCATGCCTTTTTTGTCAGTTCATCCAGAATCATGGGGTGCTGTAGACGGAGCAGTTTCAGTTGTTCCGGGTAGGGAAGATACTGAATATCCTGTGCTTCCTCGAATCAATACAAATATTCTTTCATCCATTTTCGGAATTCTTCCGTACGCTTGTTATATCTTCTTGATTTCATGTTTGTCACTCCTTATTAACAAAAATATATATTTTATTATTTTTAAGATAATATATATTATATTATTATTTATTTATCTTGTCAAGCAAAAATGATAAAATAATGTATAACAAGGAGGAATTTAGAATGAAAATGGAATATTATGAAATTTATCGTATTATGGGTTTAAAAATAGGCTATTATCGCAGATTGAGGGGAATGACACAGGAACAGCTTGCAGAAAAAATAGGACGGAGTACAGCATACCTTGGTTCAGTGGAAGCACCTAATATTGAAAGAGCTATTTCTTTAGATACATTGCTGGATATTGCAAATGCACTGGATGTTCCAGCATATAAATTCCTGAAAAATGACG
>DJXC01000080.1 GCA_002449575.1 Ruminococcus sp. UBA7014 | reverse complement strand
GGCGGACGCTGTGAAGCCTGTGAGGGGGACGGTATCCTGAAAATTGAAATGCATTTTCTTCCGGATATTTATGTTCCGTGTGAAGTCTGCAAAGGAAAGCGATATAATCGTGAGACCCTTGAAGTGCATTATAAAGGCAAATCTATCTATGATATTCTCGAAATGACAGTGGATGAAGGGGTTCTTTTCTTTGAACATATCCCGAAGATTGCAAAGAAACTCCAGACATTACAGGAAGTCGGACTCGGCTATATCAAGATAGGACAGCCGGCAACAACACTTTCCGGCGGCGAGGCACAGAGAGTAAAACTTTCAACGGAACTTTCCAGAAAGGCAACCGGAAAAACTGTCTATATTCTCGATGAACCAACAACTGGTCTGCATACAGCCGATGTTCACAAACTTATCGAAGTCCTGCAAAAACTTGTCGATGCCGGTAATACTGTCATTGTGATTGAGCATAATATGCATGTAATTAAAATTGCAGACGAAATTATCGACCTAGGTCCTGACGGCGGCGATGGCGGCGGCAACATTACCGCACAGGGTACGCCGGAAGAAATCGTGCAGGTTTCAGAATCCTATACAGGACAGTTCCTGAAACCCTATCTGGAGCAGAAACAGGTGAAATAATATGCTTCGTAAGCTGATACGGATTCTGTTTAACCGGAATACCATGTTTATGTTGCTGCTGCTGCTACAGGCAACATTTCTTGTGCTGACTGTATTGTTTCTCAGTCAGCATTATGTGGAAGTCTATGCAGCCTTGACTGTGCTGAATCTGTTGCTTGCTGTCTATATCAGCAATACAGCCGAAAATCCTTCCTATAAAATGCCGTGGCTGCTGTTGATGCTGGTTTTTCCGCTGTATACCGGGCTTGCTTATTTGCTGATTAAGACAGATATTGGTCACAGAATGTTCAAGAAAAATTATGCCCGCCGTGTGGTCGAAACAAAAAAATATCTTCCACAGAAAAAACAGATTCTCCGGCAGATGCAGGAAAAAAGTTCTGTGAATATGCATCTTGCTGAATATCTGGCGAATTTTGGCGGTTATCCGGTATACCGGAATTATCATGCAGAATATTTTCCGCTTGGAGAACAGATGTTTTCAGCTATGAAGCAGGAAATTCAGAAAGCTGAAAAATATATCTTTCTTGAATTTTTTATTATCGACAAAGGCATGATGTGGGAAGAACTTTTGCAAATTCTGAAACGGAAGGCAGCACAGGGGATTGATGTCAGAATTATGTATGACGGTTTCGGCACACAGTTCCTGATGCCGATGCAGTATTTCAAAAAACTGGAGCAGTATGGAATCCAGTGTCGGGTATTCAACGGATTCAAGCCATTTCTGACTTCGTCACAGAATAACCGTGACCACAGAAAAATATTAGTCATTGACGGGCATACCGCATTCACCGGCGGAATTAATATCGCAGATGAATATATCAATCAGAAAGTCCGGTTCGGTCACTGGAAAGACGGCGGTATCATGTGTCAGGGGGAAGCAGCATGGAGTTTTACTGTCATGTTTCTGCAATTGTGGCATCTGGAAGAAACTGATAACGGTGAACTGGAAAAATATCGTCATATGACAGAATTTCCGGCAAATCATGACGGATTTGTACAGCCTTACAGTGATTCACCGACAGACAGTGAATATGTCGGCAGAAATGTCTATCTGGATATTATCAATAATGCGCAGGATTATGTTTATATTATGACACCTTATCTGGTACTTGACCATGAACTGATTACTGCTCTGGGACTGGCTGCAAAAAAGGGTGTGGATGTCCGCCTGATGATGCCGCATATTCCGGATAAATGGTATGTGTATTCCATTGCATGGAGCTATTATCAGGAATTATTGGATGAACATGTCCGGATTTATGAATATCTGCCGGGGTTTGTCCATGCGAAAAATTTCAGTTCGGATGACAGAATCGCTGTGTCCGGAACAATCAATATGGACTATCGAAGCTTATATCTGCATTTTGAATGTGCAGCAGTATTTTATCACAGTCATATTGTATTGGATATTAAAAAAGATTTTATCAAGTCGCTTGAAAAATGTGTGGAAATTACATTGGAGGACTGCCGGAAAAGACCGCTTTTCAAAAGAATTGTCAGCGGATTTCTGCGGCTGTTTGCGCCTTTGATGTGATATATAAAATTTATTTATTTAAGGAGTTGTTTCTACAATGAGTACAGAAAATCAGGCATGTACACATGATTGCAGTACCTGCGGCAGTGCCTGCGGAGAACGCACTGCACCACAGGACTTGCACGAAAAACCGAATGAACTCAGCAAAATCAAGAAAGTCATTGCTGTAGTCAGCGGAAAAGGCGGTGTCGGCAAATCACTGGTTTCTTCTCTGCTTGCTGTCGGTGTGCAGAGAGCCGGCAAACATGCTGCTATCCTTGATGCTGATATTACAGGTCCTTCCATTCCAAAAGCCTTCGGCGTGAAAGAAAGAGTACTTGGCAATGAACTCGGCATGATTCCGGCACGTTCCAAAATGGGAATTGATATTATGTCTGTCAATCTCATGCTCGAACACGATACTGACCCGGTTGTCTGGAGAGGCCCTGTTATCGCTGGTGTTGTCAAGCAGTTCTGGACAGATGTTATCTGGGACGATGTGGATTATATGTTTGTCGATATGCC
>DJXC01000093.1 GCA_002449575.1 Ruminococcus sp. UBA7014 | reverse complement strand
ATGCCGCAATTATCGAGGGAAGTAAGATTTTCTCTAAAAATCTGATGAAAAAATATCAGATTCCCACAGGGGCTTATGAAGTATTTGACAACAGCGAAGAAGCAATTGCTTATATCAGAAAACAGAATACTTATCCCACTGTTATCAAGGCGGATGGTCTGGCACTTGGCAAAGGTGTGATTCTTGCACAGAACGAAGAAGAAGCTGTCGAAGCTGTCAGGTCTATGATTGATGACAAAAAATTCGGTGAAAGCAGTTCTCATATTGTGATTGAAGAATTCCTGACAGGGCCGGAAGTTTCTGTTCTGTCATTTACGGACGGGAAAACTGTCGTGCCGATGGTTTCTTCTATGGACCATAAACGGGCTCTGGATAACGATGAAGGTCTGAATACCGGCGGTATGGGTACTGTTGCACCAAATCCGTATTATACAGACAAGATTGCTGCGGAATGCATGGAAAAGATTTTCAAACCCACGATTGAAGCCATGCAGAAAGAAGGCAGACCGTTTACAGGCTGTTTGTATTTCGGATTGATGCTGACTCCGGACGGTGCAAAGGTGATTGAATATAACTGTCGTTTCGGCGACCCGGAAACACAAGTTGTTCTGCCGCTGCTTGATACCGATTTGATTGCTATTATGCAGGCAGTCTGGGACGGTACACTCGACAAACTTACTGTAAACTGGAAAAATGAAAATGCAGCTTGTGTCGTTCTCGCAAGCGGCGGCTATCCGGTTCAGTACGAAAGCGGCAAGGTAATTTCCGGTCTGGATGAAAAAGGTCAGGTACAGGGTGCATTTGTTTATCATGCAGGTACAAAATTTACAGATGATAAATTTCTGACTGCCGGCGGGCGTGTGCTTGGTGTGACTGCAACAGGCGATACTCTGGAAAATGCGCTCAGACAAGCTTATCAGAGCGCAGAAGGTATTAGCTTCGAGAAAATGCATTTCCGCCATGATATTGGGAAACGTGCTTTGCAGGCGAAACAGGGGTGATGCTTCATGCATCCGAAACTGAAACGATGCTTTATTTTCGGACAGTATGCAAATATTTTATTTCTGCTGTTCGCACTGTTTGCCTATACTTATTACTGGTCAATCAGCAGACATAATCTGGAGATTGTCGCTCTGGAAGTGGCTGCCTATACTGTCGAAACAGGCGGATTTATTTTCATGTTGTTTTCGCTGCTGAATTTTCATAAAATCGTCCGGCACAGATATGTCATGAAAACGGCGATGCTGATTTATCTGATTACAGAAGTGGTGATTATGATTTTAGATTTGAATGCAGATAAAATTTCTTTTTATCATTCAGCTTCTATGGGGCTGAATCTGTGGCATTCTATCTTTTCTGCCGTCATATGTTTTACCTATCTGGCACTTGAGCCGAAAAATAAATCTCTGGA
This sequence comes from Ruminococcus sp. UBA7014, assembly GCA_002449575.1. Taxonomy (GTDB): domain Bacteria; phylum Bacillota; class Clostridia; order Oscillospirales; family Ruminococcaceae; genus UBA3855. The sequence continues at coordinate 12,394 of DJXC01000093.1, read as the reverse complement.
AGTAACAATTGTCATTACAGAAATAATTATTCTTGCCGGTATGTTCGGTGTGGTATTCGGCTTGACAGTCTATGCTTCGCTGTTTGCGAATGCAATTGCGTATGTTGTCTTTTTCTCTGTTATGAGATTTCTGCTGTCACAGGAAAGAATCATGATTGACTGTCACGGCGATAAAGCGAAAGTTTATAAATATAAAAGTTCGTTCTTTGATGAATAAAGTATCTCTGCCCCGATGCAATGCAAAGGGGCAGTATTTCAGAAACGGGGGATTTTTTATGAATGCAAGGCTGGACTATCTCCGGGAAAAAACGGCAAAACTGACAGAGTCGCCCGGTGTATACCTGATGAAAGACAAGCAGAATCAAATTATCTATATCGGCAAGGCAAAGAATCTGCACAGACGTGTCAGCAGTTATTTCCGGAAAGATGCCGTCCATCTGCCAAAAGTAGAAAAAATGATTTCGCATGTCTGGGATTATGATTTTATCGTAACTGCTTCGGAATATGAAGCTCTGCTTCTGGAGTGCAGCTTTATCAAGCAGCATCAGCCGCATTATAATATTTTATTGAAAGATGATAAGGGTTATTGCTATATTAAAGTTTCGGATGAGCTTTATCCAAGAATTACTGTCGAAAAAAAGAAAACCCCGGACGGGACGTATATCGGGACATATACCAGCAGTTTTACGGCAAAGACAGCTGTGGAGGAAGTCAACACAGTATTCGGTCTGCCGACATGCCGGAAAAAATTTCCGCAGAGTTTTAAAAAATCCCGTCCGTGCCTAAATTATGATATAAAACGCTGTGCCGGCATCTGTCAGGGAACATTTTCACCGGAAGCATATCAGGAACGTGTCCGGCAGGCGGTGCAGTATCTGAAAAACGGCAGTCAGGATTCCGTCAGAAGAATGCAGGAAGAAATGCAGAAAGCTTCTGAAAATCTGGAATTCGAGAAAGCAGCACTGCTCCGTGACAGAATCCGTGCTGTCGAAAAAGCTGCCGCTTCTCAGAAAATTCTGGATAATCGCTTTCAGAATGCGGATATTATTGCACTGGCAGATAATCAGGACAGATATTGTATTTCTGTTCTGGTTTACCGGAACGGCAGATTGCAGGATAAAATCAGCTATGAATTCAGCCAGCCGGCAGAAGATTCTGTTCTGGATGCGTTTTTTATGCAGTTCTATCATGAAAGAACAGAAATTCCGGAAAAAGTACTTCTGGAACAGGAACTTTCAGAAATGACTCTCGCTGAACAAATGCTTTCTGCAAAGGCAGGACATAAAATCAAAGTTTATGTTCCTCAGAAAGGCGGCGGTGCAGAACTCGTGCGGATGGCAAAACAGAACGCTGCCGAAATCATTGCTGTGCAGGAAAGCCGTACCGGAAAAGAACTCCTTGCTGTCGAAGCTCTCGGAAAATTACTGGGTATGTCAAAAGTTCCGAAATATATTGAATCTTATGATATTTCCAATCTGGCATCTGATTCCATGGTTGCCGGAATGGTGGTATTCGAGAATGGCAGACCGCTCAAAAAAGCTTATAAAAGATTTAGCATGAAAGAAAATCAGACACAGAATGACTATGCCTGTATGCAGGAAGTACTCCGGCGAAGGCTTTCGCATCTGCATGATGATACAGATGCATATTTTTCACATGTGCCGGATTTGATTCTGCTTGACGGCGGAAAGGGGCATGTCAATGCCGTTTCGCCCGTGATTGAAGAACTCTGTCCGGAAACAGCACTGTTCGGCATGGTGAAAGATTCCAGACACCGCACCAGAGCGATTGCTACTGGTGACAGGGAAATTCAGGTTTCCGGAGAAGCATTTCACCTGATTACCAGAATTCAGGACGAAGTACACCGTTATTCTGTAGCATATATGCACCAGAAGCATAAGAAACAAAGTTTTTCTTCTGATTTGCTGCAAGTTCCCGGCATTGGCGAAAAGACCGCACAGAAGTTAATGCTGTACTTCAAGACCAGAGATGCCCTCTGGAATGCAGAAATTCCGGAACTGCGGAAAGCAGGCATTTCTCAGAAAACTGCTGAAAATTTATACTTCTATCTGCACGGAGAAACAGCAGATGCATGAAGTCGGTTTTCTGCGCAGGGCAATGACAGAAACATTTCTGCCGTTCGGAATATTTGTGTATCTGTTCCGGAGACAGTTCTGGAAACTGTAGGAATCTGTTATCTGACGTATCAAATTTATTTTCAGGAGGTTTTATATCATGAGAGTTATCACAGGAAAAGCAAAAGGCATTCGCCTGAAAACGTTAGAGGGACTTGATGTCCGCCCGACAACCGACAGAGTCAAAGAAGGCATGTTCTCAGCGGTACAGTTCGAGATTCCCGGTGCAAGAGTCCTCGACTTGTTCGCCGGAAGCGGTCAGCTCGGCATTGAATCCCTCAGCCGTGGTGCAAAACAGTCCGTATTTGTTGACCAGTCTGCTGAAGCCCTGAATATCGTCAAGGAAAATCTTAAGAAAACAGGTCTGATTGATTTCGCCGAACTGCACCAGAAAGCCGCTGAACAGTTTCTCCGTCTCTGCCCGGATAAAAGCTTTGACCTGATTTTTCTCGACCCGCCTTACCGGAATCAGATACTTGAAAAAATTCTCCCCGAAGTCAGCAGAATTTTAAAACCCGGCGGAAAAATTATCGCTGAACATGAAATAAACTGCATTCTTCCGGAAGAAATTTCTGGTTTGCTATTGCAAAAAAATTATTTCTATGGTAAAATAGTAGTATCAGTATTTTCTGAAAAAATAAATTCCGGAGAGGTGACAGAAGTATGAGAAGAATCGCCGTTTGTCCCGGCAGTTTTGACCCCGTAACACTCGGACATCTGGACATTATTACAAGAGCATCCATGCTGTTTGATAAAGTCATTGTCCTGATTTCGACCAATGCCGCAAAAAATCAGGCTATCTTTTCCACAACTGAACGTATGATGATGATTGCAGATGCAACTGCACATCTGGATAATGTCGTCATTGATATTCTGGATGGTCTGCTTGTCGATTATGTCAGACGTGTGCAGGCGGTTGCTATTGTCAAAGGACTTCGTGCCGTCAGCGATTTTGAGTATGAATTTCAGATGGCTCTGACCAATAAAGTACTCTATGCCGGTGCGGAAACGGTCTTTCTGACAACCAGTCAGGAAAATATGTATTTAAGTTCCAGCGTTGTCAAGCAGATTGCCTATTTCGGCGGCGACATCAGTCCTTTTGTTCCGGCATGTATTCAGGAAGCCATTCAGAAAAGACTAAGCCAGCAAAGAGAGGAAAGATAATAAATGAGTATTGAAGAACTTCTGGACGATATGGACGAACTGCTTGATAAAGCAAATTCTGTGCCATTTGCAGCACATAAGCTGCTGATTGACGGTGAACGCCTGAGAGAGTTAATCGACGATGCCAAACTGAATGTTCCGCAGGAGGTAAAACACGCCAAAATGGTGGAATTTGACCGTGACAGAATTATTAAAGAGGCAGAGGCAAAAGCAGAAAAAATTATTCATGATGCCGAAGAACGTGCTAAGGCGATTGTGGAAGAAGAAGCAATTGTCAAAGAAGCCAAAAAACGAGCATTGGAAGCCGTCACTAAGGCGAAAAAAGAATCAGATGCTATCCGTGATGCAACAGATGATTATGTCAAGGCACGCTTTCAGGAAGTAGAGACTTATTTCAGCCAGGCATTGCAGGACGTACAGAACCGTAAAGCAAAGTTTGAACAGCTGACACAGAAGAAAACAGATAAGAAAGCAAACAGATAAGAAAGCGAAAAAATAATTTATTTTTTAAAGTTTGTTCATAGTCAGTTCATATTTTTGTGCTAAAATATTAAAAAATAAAACAGAATGATAAGCGCAAAGGAGCGTACCTCTCAGCAGGAGAGGTTTGCTCTTTTGTGCTTTTTGTGCTTAGAATCGGGAGGATTTTTATGGATGCCATTGACCGGAAATTAATTTCTATTTTACAGCAAAATGCAAGAATGCCGCTGAAAGCAATCGCTGCACAGGTTTTTTTGTCTGCGCCAGCGGTTTCGGCAAGAATTGAGAAACTGGAAGCCCAGCACCTGATACAGGGCTATCATGCCGAAATTGACCAGCGAAAACTGGGTTTCCATATTACAGCCTTTATCAGTCTGGAACTGAGCGCACGACAAAAACCGGAGTTTTATCCTTTTATTGCAGAATGTCCAAATGTTTTGGAATGCAACTGTGTCACCGGGAATTATTCAATGCTGATTAAAGTTGCTTTTCCCAGCACGCAGGAACTTGACCAGTTTATCGGGCAGTTGCAGCATTTTGGAAACACTTCGACACAGATTGTATTTTCGACTCCTGTACCACACAGAGATGTTGTGATTTCTCCGGAAGAAGAATCATTTTAAATTATTGTATCATAAGGGTGACGGGGTGACGAGGCTGCCATATACCCTATATATAAATATCATTTTATATTTTTCCGTGCGTAGGATAGTATTAGTCCGTCACCCCGTCACCTTTGCATTCAGCATAAATTTAATTTATGATTTGGCTTTTCGTTTTGTTCCGGCAAGCGGAGAATTCTGCATGGCTTCCCGTTCGGCAGTTTCGCCCAAATGCGTGTAAATTTGTGTAGTGGCAATGCTCTCATGTCCCAGAATGGATTTTAAAGTCAGAATATCTGTTCCGCCCTGCTGATACATCAAAGTGGCAGCCGTGTGCCGGAGTTTATGTGTCGAAAGTCCCCGTCCGGAAAGTCCGGCTTCTTTCAGGGAATTTTCTACAATCTGCTGAACCCGTCGCCGGCTGATGCGTTTTTTCTGATTGCTTAAAAATAAGGCTGGTTCTGCCGTTTCAATTCCTCGCCGGATAACAAGATAGTCTTCCAGAGCAGCAATGCAGGCAGCATTCAGATATATGATTCTTTCTTTACTGCCTTTGCCGATAATCCGCATTTTTTCTTCCATCATATCCAGTGAGGAAAGATTCAGTGCAATCAGTTCACTTAAACGCAGTCCACAGTTCAAGAATAATGTCAGAATGCAATAGTCCCGTATTTTGGACGGATTTTCAGAATTTGCCTTGGTTTCCAGCAAATCCATACTTTCATTAAGATTCAGATATTTCGGCAGAGAATTCCGGGGACTGGAAATTTCCAGATTTTCTGTCGGGTTATGGTCAAGCAGGTTTGCCTGTGTTGTCAGATAATGAAAGAAACTCCGCAGAGAAGACCCCTTCCGGCAGCGGATGCGCCCTTTATTCGCACATTCCGAAGCCAGAAAATGATAATATTTGTAAATGTCCCGGAGCGTCATCTTCCGCAGGTCTTCCGGGGTCATGTCCTGAATTTCTGTTTCCATCAGCATTTCTGCTGTGATTCTGGTATTGCCGTCTCTGCTGAGAAGATAAAACCGCAGAAACTGCCGGATATCCTGATAATAGCCTGTTACAGTACTGTCAGCCAGTCCTTTGACAACAGACAGATGTGTGATATATTCGTTCAGGAATACCGGATTTTCATTATTTTGTATTTTCATGTATTTCACTCCAATCCTGATAATATAATTATTATAGCACAATTCCGGAAAAACAGCAATATGTTTCCGGATTTTTTGATTTGACAAATCTGTGATAATATGCTATAATAGAAAGACAACAGGAGGAATATTATGAAATATCAATTAATTTTATCTATGACCGCAGTTTGTATGATGCTGACAGGGTGCGCCCGTCAGAATACAGAATCCCTTGTTTCTGTTCCGGAAACGTCTGCAACTGTCGCAGAAACCCAGCCCGTCACGGAAATGCAGGCTGTTACTGAAATGCAGAACATTCCGGAAACACAGAATCTTCCGGAGACACTTCCGGCTGAACCGTCCAGCCCGGATGCTGTTACTGGTATCTGGAAAAATCAGGACAGCGGAGACTATCTCTGGTTTCGGGACGACAATAGTTATATCGTGCTTAATTATGCCGGAATTTTCCCGGATGATATTGCTATCGAACGGACAGAAGACACGCTGACATTGACTATCGGCGGAAATCTGCATACCCTGACCCCGGTCGGAGCGCACTGGTTTGATACAATTGACGGGCTGTATGATGTTGCTGAACAGAATTATCAGATATTTATCGCCGGAAATATGGTCTTTCTCTATACAGATGCCGGCATTTCCTATCAGTATAACGGCGAACTGCTGACAGTTACCGGACAGGAAGCGGCTTCCTGTATCATCAGCGGCGATACGATGCAGTATTTACAGCAGACATTTATCCGGAATCATGATTTAGATGATTTTTTATTGCATAATCAGGAGGACTAAATAAATATGGAATACTGGGATATTTATGACAAGGACAGAAATCTCACAGGAAGAACTATGAAACGAAATGATTTTACCATGAAAGACGGTGACTATCATCTGACTGTACTCGGTGTAATATGCCGTCCGGACGGAAAATTTTTAATCACACAGCGTGCGCTTGACAAACACTGGGCTGCCGGATGGTGGGAAGTTTCCGGCGGTGGTGTCATGGCTGGAGAAACTTCCGAACAGGCTGTTATCCGTGAAGTAAGGGAAGAAACTGGTCTTGATGTCTCTCATGCCGAAGGCGGCTATCAGTTCAGCTATCACAGAGAATCTCCCGGAGATAACTATTTTGTGGATATTTATAAATTCATTCTTGATTTCGATGAAAATCAGGTCACACCTCAGCTTGCCGAAATGCAGGGCTATATGCTCGCCGATAAAACACAGATTGAAGAATTCGCAAAACAGGGAATTTTTCTGCATTATGACAGCATTAAGAAAGTCTTTGAAAAAAATACTTGACAAATCCGGAAAAATATGTTATACTGATATCTGGAAAATATTATATTAGGGGAGCTTGCAAAGGCTGAGAGGAAATCCGGTTTCGACCCTTCAAACCTGTACAGATAATGCTGTCGTAGGGAAATGTATCAGAATTTTTGTGCTTTTATGGCGCATCTATCCTCCTTGTCTTTGCACTTCGCAAATCAAGGAGGATTTTTTTATGTCACAGCATGACAAAATTGTTCGGTTAGCCGCAAGCGGTATTATGATTGCTTTAGCGGCAATTCTAAGCATGATAAAACTGATTCCTATGCCGCAGGGCGGTGCGCTGACTCCGTGCAGCCTTCTTCCAATCTGTATGATTTCAATTATCTACGGCGTAAAATGGGGACTTGGTACGGGACTTGCCTATGCCGGAGTACAGCTCATGATGAGCTTTTCTCAGGTGATGAGCTGGGGATTATCTGCCAGCGCACTGACAGTCAGCTTTGTTTTTGACTATATTCTTGGCTTTGCAGTGCTTGGGCTTGCCGGTATCTTCCGGAATCAGAAAGGCTGGGGTATTGGTGCAGGGATTGCAGTTGCAATTGCACTGAAATATATTGCACATGTCATTTCCGGCGGGATTGCCTTCGGTGTGTTTATGCCGGAGCAGTTCAGTAATGTCTGGATTTATTCTCTTGCTTACAGTTCTTATCTGCTTCCGGAAATGCTGATTACCATTGCCGGTGCATATGCACTTTGCAGAGTTCCCGCACTGCAAAAAATCAAAACTGCATGATATAGAGCAAGCCGCCTGAATTTTTTTCAGAACGGCTTGCTTTTTTTGTAGAAATATGCTATAATAAGATTATTATATTTTCAGGAGGTTGGTTTTTATGCATGGTCATGAACAGGAAAGATTGTACGGCAGGTTACAGGAAATTATCTCAGAAGCCAGAAATATGGTATTTTTCGGCGGTGCAGGTGTTTCGACAGAAAGCGGTATTCCGGACTTCCGCAGCGTGGACGGGCTTTACAGTCAGAAATATCATAATATTATGCCGGAGGAAATTATCAGCCACAGCTATTTTGTCCGCCATACAGCAGAATTTTATGAATTCTACAGAGACAAGATGCTCTGCCTGAATGCCAAGCCGAATGCCGCTCATAAAAAACTTGCTGAATGGGAACAAAGAGGCATTCTCAAGGCTGTTATCACACAGAATATTGACGGTTTGCATCAGCTTGCCGGGAGTAAGACTGTCTATGAACTGCATGGAAGTGTTCACCGGAATTACTGCCAGAAATGCGGAAAATTCTTCGATGCAAAATATATTCTGGAGACTTCCGGTGTTCCGGAATGCGGCTGCGGCGGTATCATCAAGCCGGATGTCGTGCTTTATGAAGAGGGACTGGATCATCAGATTATCGAAAATGCCGTGAATGCTATCAAAAATGCAGATGTTCTTATTATTGGCGGCACATCACTGAATGTCTATCCGGCAGCCGGATTTATCCGGTATTTCCACGGAAAACACCTGATTATTATCAATCGTGATGCCACTCCGGCAGATTCTATGGCAGAATTATGCATTCATGATAAAATCGGAGAGGTCTTTTCAGTTCTTGATTAGTTTTTTAAATAATTCTGCAATCTGCTCTTTTGTGGCAAGATTTTCAGAAAATGCACTTGCACTGCCGGCAGAAATGCCAAGATATAATGCCTGTAACGGATTCTGCGATTTTTCATAAGCTGCTAAGAATCCTGCAAGCATGGAATCTCCTGCACCTGTTGAGCTGATGACATTTCCACGGAACGCCGCCTGCTGATAGACTTCACCGTCTTCACAGACCAGAACTGCACCCTTTTCCGCCATGGAGACAAGAATATTTCTTGCACCCCATTCCTGAAGTTTCTGCGCATAGCGGACAGCTTCAGACGGTCTGTGCAGCTTGACCCCGAACAATTCACCAAGTTCATGGTGATTCGGCTTAATCAGAAACGGACGGTAGGCAATTGCTTTTTTCAGCAAATCGCCGGAAGCGTCTACAGCAAACCGGATATTCTTTTCCTGATATTTTTTCATAATGTCACAGTAAACCGTATCCGGCAGAGAATCCGGAATGCTTCCGGCTAATACGAGAGTATCACCCTCCTGCATATGATCCAGTTTCTGCCAGAGCTGATTTATAGAATTCTGGTCAATTGCCGCACCTCTGCCGTTGATTTCGGTTTCTTCCTGTGCGATAAGCTTGACATTAATCCGGGTATTGCCATCAGGAAGCATAATAAAATCCTGCGGTACACCAGACTGTTTCATCAGAAGCGAAACTGCTGCACCGGTAAACCCGGCAAGAAAGCCGAGGGCTGTTGTCTCAATTCCGAGGTTATGCAGAACTGTCGAAACATTGATGCCCTTTCCGCCGGCAAAAATATTTTCTTTTTGAGAGCGGTTGACTTGTCCGGTATGGTAGTCCGGCACAGTGACACGATAGTCAAGAGCCGGATTTAATGTCAGTGTATAAATCATAGTTATCATAATCCTTTCAGAGATAGTAATCTTATTATAGCATATTTTTTTTCGTTTGTCCACTGGATTTTCTGAAATTTTCAATTTCCAGAAACTTCCGGTGATATTTGTTTTGCAATTGCTTATAATACTACTGCGGCGGGGAAATGCCGCAAACAACAAATACAATCAAACCAAAGGAGATTGAACTATGAGAGGCGAAATGACTCAGAAGGGCAGAGAAGCTCTGGAACGTTTTAAAATGGAATCCGCTAATGAAGTAGGTGTTGACCTCAAGCCCGGTGATAACGGCGACCTGACTGCAAGAGAAGCCGGCAAAATCGGCGGACAGATGGTCAAGAAAATGATTGACTCCTACAAGATGCAGTAACAGACCCTTCTGCATTTCTTGAATAAAATCTCCCTGTTCCGGACTTCCGGAGCAGGGATTTTTTTAGTCTGGTACAGTATAGCCCTGTTCTGCAACTGCCTGTTTCATTTCTTCCAGATGCAGCAGTTCAGATTGCAGATGAATAACAGCCTGATTCTGTGCATGGCTTGCTGTGACAGAATCCACTTCCGGAAACGCTTCCAGTACTTTTCGGACAGTGGCTTCACAATGCGGACACATCATGCCTTCAATTTTCATGATATAATCCGGAAGCGGCTTTTTAACAGGGATTTTCTGCATATCAAGAGAGGACAGAGCGTTTTTAAATTTTTTATCATGCTGATTTTCGTGAATATTCAGAAGATTCAGCCGGAGCGCATTTGTCACAACACAGAAACTGGAAAGACTCATTGCAGCCGCACCAAACATCGGATGCAATTCCCAGCCCGTCAGCGGAATAAATAACCCGGCAGCTAACGGAATTCCAATGGTATTATATAAAAATGCCCAGAATAAATTTTCATGAATGTTTTTCAGCGTTCTGCGGCTCAGGCGGATTGCAGCAGCAGCATCTTTCAGAGAATTTTTCATCAGGACGATATCAGCGGCATCAATGGCGACATCTGTCCCCGCACCGATAGCAATTCCCGTATCAGCAGAAGTCAGGGCTGGTGCATCGTTGATACCATCTCCGACCATAGCAGTTTTTCCCTGCTTTTTCAGTTCCTGAATCACAGCAGCTTTCCCGTCCGGAAGTACTTCGGCGATAACGTTCCGGATACCTGCCTGTGCGCCGATTGCTTTTGCAGTGTGTTCATTATCTCCCGTCAGCATGACAACCTGAATTCCCATTTCTTCCAGTTCTCTGACAGCTTCGGCAGAATCCGGCTTGATACTGTCTGCAACAGCGACAATTCCCAGCAATGTTCCGTCAGCAGAAAAATATAAGGGCGTTTTGCCGTTCCGGGCGAGGGTATCGGCTTTCTGTATCCATTCCGGAGAAATTGCCGTTCCGGAGCGGAGAAAATTCAGATTTCCGCCACAGATTTTTCTGCCGTTCAGGACGGCAGTCAGACCGTTTCCGGTGACTGCCTGAAAATCAGAGATTTCCTGCACTGGAATCTGATGTTCTTCTGCATAGCGGACAACTGCACGAGCGAGAGGATGTTCACTTTTCTTTTCGAGTGCGTATGCTGTTTCCAGAAGCAGATTGTTATCTTCTGCGGGGAGAATTTCTGTCACTTCCGGCTGACCGCTTGTCACTGTTCCGGTTTTGTCAAGGACGATAATCTGAATATTTCCGGTTTCTTCGAGAGATACCGCAGTTTTGAATAAAATGCCGTTTTTTGCGCCGACTCCGTTTCCCACCATAATCGAAACCGGAGTTGCCAGACCCAGCGCACAGGGACAGCTTATCACCAGGACGGAAATCGCTCTTGCAAGTGCATAGCCGATTTCTTTTCCGGCAATCAGCCAGAGAAACAGGGTTATCAGAGAAATACTCATGACTGCCGGAACAAAAATTCCGGAAATTTTATCTGCAATTCGTGCAATGGGAGCTTTTGTAGCGGCGGCATCTCCGACCATACGGATAATTTGCGAAAGTGTGGTATCTTCTCCGACACGCACCGCCTGACATTTCAGAAAACCGGACTGGTTCAGCGTTCCGGCGGAAACGTTATCCCCCGGATTCTTGTCAACAGGAAGGCTTTCGCCTGTCAGAGCGGATTCATCTGCTGTACTCTGCCCTTCCAGAACAATGCCGTCAACAGGAATCTGTCCGCCGGGATGAATCAGAAAGACAGTATTGACTTTCACCTGCTCAACGGGAACAGTCATTTCTTTGCCGTCCTGTTCGATTACGGCAGTTTTCGGTGAAAGATGCATCAGGGATTTGAGAGCGTCTGTTGTTTTGCCCTTAGAACGTGCCTCCAGAAGTTTTCCGACTGTGATAAGTGTCAGAATCATGCCGGCTGATTCAAAATAAAAACCATGCATATCCTGTATGACCTGTTCCGGATTGTTTTCCAGAACAGCTTTTGTCATGTCGAATAACATGACCGTACTCCACAGGAAGGAAACCCCCGAACCCATTGCAACCAGTGTATCCATATTCGGGGCTTTATGCAGCAATCCTCTGATTCCGGAAATGAAAAATTTCTGATTGATTATCATAATCATAGCAGAAAGCAAAAGCTGTAGCAAGCCCATTGCAGTATGATTGCCTTCAAACCATGCCGGAAGCGGAAAATTCCACATCATATGCCCCATAGAAACATACATCAGCGGAAGCAGCAGACAAAGGGAAGCAATCAGCCGATTCCGCAGCGTGCGGATTTCTTTCTGATTCTCCAGATGCTGCGAATCCGGTTCAGAGTTTGCCCCTTTGACAGATGCACCATATCCGGCATGTTCTACTGCACTGATAATGGCAGACGGTGCGGCAGTGCCTTCGACAGCCATAGAATTTGTCAGCAGACTGACATTGCAGGAAGATACACCCTTGACAGCAGAAACTGCTTTTTCCACTCTTGCAGAACAGGCGGCACAGCTCATGCCGGTGATATCATATTGCTGCAAAGTAAAAACCCCCTTGTGATAAGATAATTTTATTATAACACAGGAAAGAAAATTTGTCAAATGAAAAACCCCCTGCCGATTTCTGACAGGGAGTCGTTATTTTTATCAAAGATTAGCAAG
>DJXC01000194.1 GCA_002449575.1 Ruminococcus sp. UBA7014 | reverse complement strand
GCAGCCTGACAGCCGGTCAGAATATCTTCCTTATGAGTCTGACCAGGGTCACGGAAATGCACATGCATATCGAACAAACCCGGCAGAGCAGTCAGTCTTGAACCGTCAATGACTCTGTCTGCACTGATATTCATATCCGGAGAAATTTTTACAATTTTGCCGTCACGGATAAAAATATCGGTTTTCTGATTCAGGCAGGAATCCACTGCATGAACGTTCTTAATTAATAAACTCATGAATTTAACTCCTTTCATGGGGATAAATTTACAAAAAAAACGCCTGTCCGTCGGCAGACAGAGAGGCGTTTTGAGTCTGTTATAATAATTAGAATAAAATTCGCAATCTGTGCCGTCAGATTGATTTTCTTTTATTATAGCATATCAGAAAGAATTTGTCCAGTATTTTTTAAAATATTTTTTAAAAATTAGCCCTGCAAGCCTCCGTTCTCGAAAGAACCACCCGCATTTAGGTAAATTAAAACAGAATGATAAGCGAAATAATCCGGCGAGCAGTCGCACCATATCTCAGTGAAAGCTTCTTCATCTTCATAGGGGCAGTTGAAAGTAATTGCTGTCAAGTGCAGACTTTCAGAGAATGCCTGTTCGGTGATAGGCAGAAAAACTTTCTGACCGTCTTCCATGATATAGTATTCCGGTTCGTCTGCCTCTTCGTCGTTTTCATCATAGTAAGGTTCTGCGGAAGATGCCCAGTCTTCTGCAAGTTCAAGAATATTATCGTCAAAGAGAGTCTGCAAAACATCCTGATGGTGCTGATTTATCCATGCAAGATATTTTTCCAGAAAAACAAGACTTTCTTCCGGCAGAGTTTCTGGATTCTCATCCTCAGGCGAGTTATCAAAACAGATGTTGATATTTATTTCTTTGCCCCAGACAAAAGCTTTTCCGGTATAAGAGAAAACAGCATCCGGCGTGATATTTTCAATTTTGATGCGTTCCGGAAAATTCCGGATTTCTTCAAGATGATTCATGAATTAGTCCTCCTCATCAGTTTCAAAGCCGAGTATTTCAGAAATGATGCTGTCGATTTCTTCAAAATGTTCTTCTGAATCCGAAGAATAAAGTAAATTGAAATTTTCTTCAGTATTATATAATACCATGATAACTGTATCCGGATACGGCTGAAAGAACTGCACACCCAGATACAAATCAGAATCTGCATCAGCATGAGTGAAATTTTCAGCCAGAAGCCGGACTTGTTCTTTTGTAATTTCATAGAATTCTTCGTTGGAATATTCTTTTGAGAATACCGCCTGCATATAAGCCTGTGAAATCAGGAACTGAGAAACAGTATCACATACTTTGAACCATTCTTTCTCGTTATGGGTTACATAGACTGGCGGATTATCCTGATTCAAATCTGATTTTTTAACCGCCCATTCTGAACAGCATTGATTTTCAACATAGAAAACGCAGTAATCCGGACAATTGAATTTTTCCAGTTGATAATGACCATATCTGCCATCAGGAGTCACAAGGAAATCCTGTGTAGCATTCATTTCTTCACATCCTCCGCAGAGACGGTAATAAGATTCAAGAGCTTTTGGAATTGCGCCGAAATGTTTCCGGATTTGTTCTGTCTGCTCATCCGGCAGGGGAGAAGGCACATCCAGATGAAACAGTTCACAGATATTCTGATAATTATCATTCATAATAAATTACCTCACTGGATTTTCATCTGAAAGCCGTTGACAGTGACTTCCGGGTCATCGAGGGAAATCATCAGGAATTTTCTGCCGTCAATCATGCGTGTAGTGATTTTGTCAGTAGCATCGCCGCTGATGCTGACAGTTACACCGGAAGAACTCAAAGTTGTTTTATTTTCAGTCAGATTGGAAGCCATGAAATAATTATCTTCAACGGTTTCCTTGTAGAGCTGCTGAGCAGCTTCCGCTTTTTCCTGACTGATACCGGATTCAAGCAGAATATCTCTTACCATAATATCACTGACAACAGGCGGTTCGGGTTCGTTAGCGAATGTTTTTGCATAGTCCTGAATTTTTTCATTGACAGCGGCAATGACATTCAGGTTCAGTTCTTCGCCGACAGCTTTATCAAGAACGGCACGGAATGTTTCTTTTTCTTCATCAGCGGACAGAATAAACCGACAGCCAAGGACTTCTTCAATAATGGAAGTATTCGGTTCTTTTGCTTTTTTCGCATAGTACAGAACATGATTCACGTCAGGACCTCTGCCGGTAAATGTCGGAAACAGGAAGCCGTCTGTCGGAGCATCTGCAACAACTTTATCAAACGTCAGCTTACGGATAATATTATTTTCCTCTTCATCGTAAATTAAGCCATCCACACGGGCTTCTACCGGGCAGACAGCACACAGCAGAAAATGATACTCATGACTGTCATATTTATTTTTCTCGCCGAGCTTGTCTTTCTCAAATACAGTATAAGTACACTGTGCAATAAACAGCGCATAGGGCAGTGTATAAATCATATTTGCTTCGATATGGGAAAGGAATTTTTCGAGCTGTTCTTCATCATCCAGACCTTTTTCCAGCAGATTCCAGAGCAGATTTTGACTCTGGTCTTCTTCATAGACTTCATTCGGGAAGGGATATTCGACAAGACCTTTACCGAGTGAACCTTTCAGGACTTTAGCGAATGTCTGATAAAGCACGGACATTTCTTCGTCCGGAATTTCCGCAAACGTACGGACATTCTGGCATTTTCTGGTTTTTTCGGAATCAATAAAACAGGTAAATACTTTCTGAATGACCATCAGGTCATCAGCAGACTGAAAATGTTTTTTAAGTTCAGCCAAATCTTTTTTGTTCATAAGCAAAAATCTCCTAATCATAAAAATTTGAGAAAACAATTCCCTGATTCTGTTATTATAGCATGAAATCATAAGAATTGTCAATAGTCTCAGAAATAAAAAAGAAAAGTATCCATTTGCTGTGTCAGATGCCTCACAGCCGGGATACTTTACAAACATCAAGAAATATTCTGAAAAAATACTATTAAGGAATTACATGAAACTATGAAAGAGAATTTAATTTTCTGCTCCGCCATGGAAAAGAAGATTTTATCGAGATAGACTCTGCATAAAGCATCTGATTACAGAATTAATCGTTTTCTTCATAAATTATACATGATTTGTTCAGATTTCACAACTGAAAATATGCAGATTTGGTGGATAAAATGAAGATTTTCTCTTGATTTTTTATGAAAAATATGCTATGATAACAATAGGGGCAATTTCAGGAAAGGCGGCGAATTTATGGAAGAAGAAAAAACTCTCCGGATTGGTGTCATTACAGCCAAAGCTTCCCAGTCTGAACAGAGGCAGCTTCTGGAAGGCATTCTGGCACAGGCAAGGAAACTGCATATTTCCACAGCAATATTTTCCAATATTTATAATTTTAAAGACTACTACGCCGGAACAGAAGTAGAAAATAAAATCTATGACCTGATTGTTTCAGAACGTATTGACGGCTTGATTCTGACGGCAGAATCTATTCTGAATCCGGATTTGCAGCAGTATATCTATCAGAAAATACTTTGCCGGACTGTACCTGTTATTGTCACCGGTGCGGAACTGCCCGGCATGAACTGCATTGACAACAATGTGGAAAAAGATTTTGAAGAAATTATCAGGCATCTGCTGACTGTACATCATTTTACAGAATTCGATATGCTCACAGGTTTTGAAGGACTGGAAACGTCCCGGCTGAGAGTACAGGGAGTCAGAAATATACTGGAAACTTACGGGCTTTCTCTGAATGACAGCCATGTGATTTATGGAGATTACTGGATGAATTCCGGTGAAAAGCTAGCAATGGAATATATCTCCGGAGTACGCCGACTTCCGGAAGCAATTATCTGTGCAAATGACTATATGGCATATGGATTATGTGACAAATTTTTGGAACATGGCATCCGTGTGCCAGAAGATGTGACAATTATCGGATATGAATATGTAGGTGAACGGTTCTATCATTCCCCTGTACTGACAACTTATCAAAGAAACAGAAAAGCAGTCGGCTGTATGGCAGTCAGCCGGCTGTATGAAATGCTGACCGGAAAAAAGACAGAACCAATTTCTCTGACAGGAAGCCTTATCTACGGAAATACTTGTTCCTGTGGTGTGAATCATAAACAGCTTAATGAAGAACTACAGAAAATCCGTCGTGAACAATATTATGTCAATCTGAACTTTGAGGGCAATTTTGAACAGCAGCTCACGATTGCTCGGTCTGTACAGGATTATATTCACACATTACAGGAATTTATCTATCTGGTTCGTGATGTCCATGCTATGTATCTATGCCTGTATGAAAACTGGTGCAGTCGTGATTTCCGGAGTACTGCAAATATGGATACCGATGAAGAAGTCATGCTTTGCTATACCGTGGCAAGACCGGGAAAATTTTCCGAAGAACCGAAATCCTATATCCGGAAACAAATGTTTCCCGGAACACCGGAAGAACACCTCAGTGATGAAATTTTGTATTTCTGCCCGATATTCTTTGCCGGACGGGAACTGGGCTATTTTATCCTCCAGTATGACAAGCCGGATGTCTATGATTCTGTTTTTAAAGACTGGCTGAAAATTGCTGCCAATGCGCTGGAAGGGCTGCGCATGAAAAATGATATTCACGAACTTCTGCAATGTCAGAATCTTTCAGAATATCATGACACTGTAACCGGGCTGTATAACCATGCCGGATTCCTGAATGAAATTACACTGGCTCAGAAACAGGCAAAGCCAGAAGAAGCCGTTATTCTGTTTCTGATACGTTCCGGCTTGTTTTCAGAACATGCCAGTATCGACCGGAAAAGTGCAGATGTACGTCTGGAAGTCGAAAATGCAGAATGCCTGAAAAAACTTGTTTCCGGAAAAAAAGAATTCTGCGGAAAACTTTCCGCCGGACTGTATATTTTTGGTGTGACCGGAGACTATCCGGAACAGTACGAAACAATTATGAAAGATAAAATCAGTGTATTATTTCTGAATTCTCCCCTATATAGCGAACTTTGCGGCATAGATACCCTGCTGACTGTTTCCGGAAGATACTCCGCTCAGAAAAGCAATATTGAATTGCAGATAAACAATTTACAGAAACAATTGCAGGAACGTATCAGTCTTCTTTCTGACAGGAGAAGTCATGCCAATTATCAGGCATATCTAAACATGAGAAATGCCATGTATCAGAATCCGCATAAAGAATGGAACGCACAGAAAACCTGTCTGGAGTTTCATTTAAGCTATGGCTATTTCCGGGCGGCATATAAAGATTTATTTGGGGTCAGCTTTCATCAGGACTTAATTCAAAGCCGGATAGCTCATGCGAAATATCTGCTGCTGACGACTTCCGACAATTTGCCGGAAATTGCATGGCAGTGCGGCTATGAGGATGAAAAATATTTTATGCGGCAGTTCCGGCAGCTCACCGGCATGACACCCAGTGTTTACCGTAACTATCATTAATCAGCAAAATGCAGAGACTGTGACAAGTCTCTGCATTTTTCATGAAGGCAAATTTACCTGAAAAGATTACTTGTTATAAGTTACCCACTGATAATGAGCGGAAAGAGGTGTATTGCCATTGAAGGGATTCAGCCAGTCGTTTACACCAGTGCCAGGCCATGTATTCATCATAATTTTGCCGGGTGTGGAAGGAATATTATCAGTTGCTCTGTAAACTTCCTTGCCATCCACGAACCATGCAATATGGTCAGGCTGCCAGTCAAAGCCGTAAGTATGGAAACCTTCAGAAGCATCAAAGCCTAAATCATACATATATTCATGATTTCCCTGTGCATTTGTATAATAATTGAACTGTACTTTTGTAGTATCTTTACCGAGTACTTCAATATCAATTTCGTCCCACGGATTATTGTCAGAAGGTCCAGTATAGGTGAAGAAGGAGGAAACAACACCATCGTTCTTGATAGCCTGCATAGAAGTTTCATAATAGCCGTAGCTGTAGAAATTGTTTGTTCTGTATTCAGCACCGGAATACATATGATGGTCGCCCTTATCCTGGTCAATTGTCAGGGTGAGCATATTATTATCGAGAGAAGTGTTGGAAGCATGCCACCAGCAGTCAAAGCAACTGCCATTTGTCCAGCCGTCAGAAGCGAAGAAGTCACCAGCTCCGCTGCGGAAATCAGATATCATTGTTGCATTTGGATTCATAGCTGTACCGAAATCCTTGATTCCGGAAGCAGTCTGCTGCGGTTCAGATGTCTGAGCTTCTGTTGCCGGTTCTGTTGGCTGTACAGGTTCAGTTGCCGGCTGTGCGGGCTGACTGCCTTCTGCCGGAAAACTTTTCAGCAGACCAACGATATATTTCATAATATTCAGGGAATCTGCACTGTCAGGCTTGCCGCTGGCATCAACATCGGCATTGATTCTCTGACGGTCATTCAATGTCTCCTTACTGAGGATAGCTCTGTTCAGAGTTACAACGTCGAGAATATCAATTTTGCCGTCAAGGTTTACATCTCCATACTTTGTGCCGGAAGGAATCTGTTGTTCTTCTGTCGGCTGCTGCTGTTCTTCTGTCGGCTGCTGTGGTTCTTCTGTCGGCTGCTGCGGTTCTTCTGTCGGCTGCTGCGGTGCTTCTGTAGGTTGTTCAGGAACTTGCGGTACATCAGTAATAACGTCTGCGCCATCATCTGTAATTGTCAGCAGATATGTCAGCGGAGAATTCCAGTAAATCGTGATTTCATTTGTAGAATAACTTTCAGAATTGTCTACATAGCACAGAGCCGGTGCAGAATCTGCACAGTAAGCCTTTGCTGCACTGTCTTCCAGATTGGAGTTGACACCGCCGACCAGCATACCTTTCATTGCCTTTCCGGCAGCCATCGAAGGTCTGTGATGCGGATTTTCCGGAGATACTGTGCCATAGCCTGTAAAGAAGCTTGTAGCCATCGGATTTGTACCCAGCAGATAGTTCAGCTGTGCTTCGGCAGCATCCAGATATTTCTGTTCGCCTGTCAGCTGATTTGCCAAACCTAAGATAACACCTGCATTTGCAACGGTCATATTGCTGCCCCAGTCGAACTTGGTCAGAGCCACACCGTAAGGAGAAGCCTGAGAATTCTGCACAAATTTATCTGCCTGTTTGAGAACGGCACTCTTTGCGTTCTGGTATGCCTTGGAATTTTTGTCAGCATCTGCCATTGTCAGAATTGCAATATTGCCATAGTCGCCGACTAATGCCCAGTCCATACCGGTCTGTGTGGACATGCTTTCCATAGCAGTCAGATATTTGCTGTCACCTGTTGTTCTGTAAAGCTGTGCGGCTGCCCAGTAACGTTCATCTCTGTCAGACTTGTCACCATATTCACCAGTGGTAATATCCTGCGGATTCTGGAAAATCAGATTCGGATTCTGTTCAAGGAATGCCCATGCTTTCTTGGCAGCATCGAGGCACTTGGCAGCATAAGCAGAATCATAGGAAGCATAAACTTCAGCAGCAAGTGCCATTGCACCTGCAAAATCAGCAGTAGAAGTTGTTGTAACAGGAGTAACAATCAGCGGGTCAGTTTCTTTTTCCGGAGCAACATAGCCGGGGAAGTTTTCACAGGTTACTTTATGATATACACCGCCGTTTGCAGCCTGCATCTTGAACATCCAGTCAAGCTCAAATTTTGCTTCATCAAGAATATCTGCCTTACCATTGCCGCTTTCCGGAATGCCTGTGTTATCTGTATACATAGACGGATTTGCCAGATAAGCATAAAGCAGGTCAGCGACAGCCTTTGCCCCCGGTACAACATAGCGACCATAGTCGCCGGCATCATGCCAGCCACCGGAAACATCAATCTTATCATTTGTTCCGTAAACAGTAGCCTGTGTGTTATGGCAAGCACCATGACCAAAATCAGCATCTGTTACAGTAGTACCACATCTCTGGAGATAGAGCATTTTTACAGAATCTGTCAGCAGATTGGTATAGGGATTCTGTTCAATCGTGAATTCATAGGAATTATCTAAACCGTCACACTGAATATAATAAGTACCCGGAGCAGTAACCTGAGAAAAATCACCTGTACGGTTAGTTTCCTGTGCAAGGCTGTTATTGACCGGAGCAGAAAGTTCACCACTGTAAACAGCCTGCTTTGTAGAAGCGTTGATAACGGAGAATTTTGTCTGATTGTTAACATTACGGAAAACTGCTGTTTTCTTGCTGTCTGCCTTATAGCCTACCTGATTTGTCATGATAGACGGTGCATAAGGCTTTCCGGCATTCTTGTCAACTTTGCTGTCATCTATCAGTTCCAGAGTCACATTGTCCAGATAGATAGTATGTTCCGGAAGTGCACCGCCGTCTTTTTCCTGTAAACCGCAGTTGAAGACCAGCTTTGACATAATGTCAGTTTCTGCTTCCATTGTAAATACATGTTCTACTTTCTGGGGAGTGGGGCTGATGTCCAGACCATCCCATACATAAGCCTGATAAGTACCGCCGTTCTGCTGAATCATACCTTCTACAAATCTGTTGGTTGTACAGGAAATATCATATGTCAGTTTATAAACGCCGTTCTGATACAGCGGAATAATGTCATAATACATCTGAACGGAATAGGTTTTCTGACCTGTGCTGCTGACTTTAAAAGCCAGTTTTCCATTTTCGGAAGAAAGCACAGCAGAACCGCCGCTTTCCTTATACATACCCCAGCCGGAAGTACCGCTCTCAAATGTACCATTGCTAATAAGCGCACCCGCAGCAGATACATTAACCTGTGTCATCGGCAGTGCGGAAGTCATCATAGCTGCACATACTGCAAAAACAGCAGCACGTTTTCTGAAAGTTTTCTTGTTCATAAAAAATTTCCCCTCTCAAAAGAAATATAATTTAAATTTTTAGGAACGTTTTCGGGCTGACAGCGCATATCTGCCCGGATTGTGATTTTATTATATCAGGATTTTTCATGAAATAATATCATTTTTTTGATAAAAATAGTAAAATTTTGACATGACTGCAAAAATATAAAAACTGCCACAGATTTGCGGCAGTTCGGATAATTTTCTTATAAAAGTCTTTCCAGTTCCGGCATGTGATATTGTTTTTTATAGGCTTTTGGTGTCATGCCCATATATTTCCGGAATACTTTGATAAAATAACTCTGCGAACTGAAACAGAACAGACTGCTCACTTCAGAATCAGAATAATCAGAATACCGGAGCAGACTGGCAGCCGCTTCAATTTTCTGCTGGCTGACATAGTCACTGAATGACATGCCGGTTTCTTCTTTGAACAATCTGGAAAGATATGCTTCACTGATTTCGAGATAAGCTGCTACATCACTAAGCAGAATGCGGTTGTGCAAATGTTCGCTGATATATTCGACAGTTTTCACAATCTGTTTGGAATATACTTTGCTGTTGCGGACATGCTGCATTTTTCTGGTATAACCTTCGAGCATTTCTTTGTGAACAGCACGCACTTCGGCTTCTGTACGGCTTTCGTCAGCCTTCATGATATAAAGGTCACTTAAATGATAAGCCGTTTCTGGTGTCATGCCATAACGGATGCAGAACCTTGCAATCAGTGCAGCCGACACGACAAGATGATATTTCAGATTCCGCAGCGCATCTTTACTTAACGTACCGCAGCCTTCGGCAAACAGCGGACTGGCGAAAAAACGCATCATTTCCATATTTCCTGTGCCGATACTTTCATAAAAGGCAATTTCTCTGTCAAAAGAAGCACGTTCAAAGCCGTCTTCTCTCTGCTGAAATAATAATTCTGCCACTTTCTTCTCCGTTTCCTGATTCACGAAACATCACCTCTTGTATCATGATAACATAATTTTGATAAAAATGCAAGAGGATTTGTTTCTTTTTACAAATTTTTCAGAATTTCTTCACGGACGGAATTCAGTCTGGCATCAGAAAGACCAAAATCCATCTCTTTATAGCTCCATGCACAGCGTGCAATACCATGTTTTTCAAAGACATCATGAATCGTTCTGAACCATGCAAGTGTATCTTCCGGGGAAACACGGTCAATCACGCCATACTCTCCGCAGTAAAGCACAGTATGGTGTTTTTTTGCCTTGTCAATGGCAGAAGCGAACAGATTTTCAAAATATTCTGGTGTAATGTGGCTTTCCGAAAACGGAATTCGTTCTTCCGGATTGATGACTTCTGTCCAGTATGCGCCCTGATGGGTAAATTTCAGTGGTTCATAGCAATGCATATTATAGATAACATTTTCATCGTCCGGAATATCCAGATATTGTACAGTCCGTGCGCTGTTGTTCTCATAGCTGCCGACAAGAATCAGTGTTTCCGGGGCTAATTTTCTGATACGTCTGATACAGTTTCCGGCGATTCTGTTCCATGCCGGCAAAAATCTTTCTTCGGTGACTTCGTTGAGCAGTTCAAAAGCAATCTGTCCCGGCTGGCTGCCGTATCTCTTGGCAAAGCGTTCCCAGAGCTGATAGAACTGTTCCTGATATGTTTCATCATCAAAGAAGCCATGTTCATTTTCTCCATAAGTATCAAAAGAAAATCCGGCAGTCTTATGCAGGTCAAGCACAGTATGCAGACCATATTTCTGGCACAGTCTGACAGCGTTGTCAATTCTGGAAAATCCTTCTTCTGATTCCAGAACATTATAATCTACAGGGATTCTGACATGGTCAGCCCCCCAGCCGGCAATTTTTTCAAAATCCCGTTCCTTGATAAAAGCATTCAAACGTTGCTGACTATAGTCACACTGTGAAAACCAGCCTCCCAGATTCACACCTTTGTAAAAACCCTTTTGTTTCAGATTCAGCATATCTGCTTCCCCCTTAATTTGTTACTTTTTCTGATTATAGCATGATTTTTATCAAAAGTATAACAATTTCTTGATAATTATAGTAATTTCCTGCACTTGCCAGAAGAATAAAAATACAGACCTCTGAAAAACAGAAGTCTGCATCATTTACCAAATGCCGGCGGCGGGACTTGAACCCGCACGGTATCGCTACCAACGGATTTTGAGTCCGTCACGTCTGCCAATTCCATCACGCCGGCGACAACAATATTATTATAACATATCCGGCGTGATTTGTCAAGCGATTTATGAAATTTTGTTCAATTTTTTCCATAACTGATATTGTTTCTGCACATTTTTTGCATAGGAAGGATGCATTTTCTTTACAGCAGGAATCAGCTTCTGATAGAAATTGCCGTACATGCCATGAATATTTTTCAGTTCCCGTCTGATATGCGGCTCTGCCCAGTTCCAGATTTTACGGGCTTCCGGAATATCTGAATTTATCAAATCAAGACAACTTTCCAGAATACTCCGGAACAAATTGACACCATACCAGCCGGATAAATCCATAGCAGAGAGAATTTGCAATTCCTGACAGGCTTCTGAAAACCTTTTTTGTTCTGTGAAAAATTGTAATAAATCCTCATGAGCAGAAATAATTTCATCCTGATGATTTTCAGCAAGGGAAAATTCCAGTTTTTTTCTCAGTAATGGCTCATTATCAGCAGTTTTTCCGAGTTGTGTATTCCACCAGATAAGATGCAGACAGTCATATTTGTTTTCTATCACATATTCTGATTTAATAATATTTAAAAATTGTAAAGCATAGTCTGTTTCACTGGTATTCCATGCAAGTTCAAGACAGCGTTCTGCATCAAAATCCGCAGGATTCCGGCTGTTCTTCCGGAATAATTCTGTTTCGTATTCATAACCGCAGTAACAGTCAAAATTTGCATTTTTCGCACGTTCAAGCAATTCCGGATAGTTTCCTTCAAGCAGCACCGTCAGAATTTTGATGCTTTCCCCAATCCCCTGAAAACCGTTTGTTTCAAGATTCTGACATTCTTCTTTAAATAATCTGACAAGAATCTTTTCTGTGATATTGATATGAGAATAATATAAATAATAGCATAATCTTAATCTGTTCACGCCTTGTGTATCATAAGTGCCATAAGTTTTGTGATGACCTTCTTTCCAGCAGACGGCTGAAAAATCATTGTTCATAACCTGCTGATAATACATTTCCCATCCGGAAATCATATTCTGCAACAATTCCTGATATGTCATAAACACCGCCTTTATGCCGTCTGCAAATGCAGTTTTTTCGGCAGAGAAGTCATAGCATATACAGATGCCGAAATCAATAATACATCTGCCAGAACCCATGCAAACGGACTTGCCAGACAAATTCCGGTAAAGCCCCAGCTCCGAACCATAAACCATGCTGCAAATACTCTTGCAACAAGTTCCAGAATGCCGGCACTCATCGGCAGAAAGCTGTAACCCATACCTTGCAGGGAATTTCTCAGGACAAACAGCACCGCCAGTACCGGATAAAATAATCCGCTGATTTTCAGATATTTTACAGCATAGTCCATAATTGAAAGAAATGCTGTTTCTTTGGTAGAGACAAATAAATAAACAAAATATTTTCCTAAGAAGAACGAGAATACATATGCAAAACATGCATAGCAGAGTGCAACAATCAGACTTTTATGCAGCCCTTCTTTAATTCTGTCAATGCGCCGTGCGCCAAGATTTTGTCCGCAGTAAGTTGCCATAGTAATTCCCAGCGATTCCATAGGTCCGCCGACTACGTTCTGAATCTTCTGCGCTGCTGTTACACTTGCAATCACTGTTGCACCAAAACCATTGATTGCTGTCTGCATGATAATCGTACCGATTCCGGTAATACTGAACTGAAATGCCATCGGCAGACTGATGCCGCACAATTCAGCACATTTTTCAGGATGAAATGCAAATTCTTCTTTCTCGAATTTCAGAACCGGGAAACGCTTATACATAAAATACAGACAGCACAGTGCAGAAATTCCCTGAGCAATTACAGTTGCCAGAGCTGCACCGGCAGTTCCGAGCAGCGGAATCATTGCAAAATCCAGTCCGATATTCAGTACAGAAGAAACTGCCAGAAATACCAGTGGGGTAATACTGTCCCCCATTGCCCGGAGGAAGCCTGCAAGCAAATTATATAATACTGTTGCTGTTAATCCGGCAAACATGACTGTTAAATATTTCTGTGCATTGTCAAGAATTTCCGGTGGTGTCTGCATCAGTTCCAGAATCGGACGGCAGAATATCACTGTAATGACTGTCAGAATCAGGCTGACAATTCCGGAAATATAGGAAGCATTCATCATGAAACGGCGCATATCTTTCATATCATTTGCGCCGTATCTTTGGGCGACCGGAATCGACAGTCCGGTACATAAACCTATTGCAAAACCAATTACCAGAAAACAAACCGCTCCGGTTGAGCCGATTGCCGCCAGAGCTTCAGAATTCATACATCTACCGACAATTGCTGTATCTGCCAGATTGTAAAACTGCTGTAATACATTGCCTGCTACCATTGGCAGACAAAATTTTAGAATCAAGGATAATGGCTTGCCTTGTGTCATATCTTTCGTCATAGAAACTCTCCTTTTTATGTATCATTGGAATTGAAATACAGTATAGCACAATTTTCTCCTCTTTGCAAGATGGAAAAATGACGATTTTCTTTTCCTTTTAATTCAGGATTTTAGACAAATTTCAAGGAAACAGGCAATATGTTAGATTGACAAGTTTTCACCTTTGTGATAAAATAATAATATCTGATTATCATTCTGAAAGGAGTAAGCTATTATGAGCGATTTTGTCATTGAAAATGGCGTTTTAACAGAATACACCGGAAACGGCGGTGCTGTTACCATCCCTGATAGTGTCACATCAATCGGAGTATGTGCATTTAATGGCTGTACTAGCCTGACTTCTGTGCAGATTCCCAATAGTGTTACATCAATCGGAGAATGTGGATTTTCCGACTGTACTAGCCTGACTTCTGTGCAGATTCC
>DJXC01000011.1 GCA_002449575.1 Ruminococcus sp. UBA7014 | reverse complement strand
TGAGCCGTTCTCCGTTCAACAGCTATATGGAAGACGACATCAAAACCAGATACGCACTTTGGCTGGCGGAATACAACAGCAAATTAAATTACAGTGGGTCAGTTGGAATGTGGCAAAAGTCCAGCACCGGCAGAGTTTCCGGAATCAGCGGAAATGTGGACATTGATGAAGGCTACATTGATTATACAGAAAAAGTCAAATCCGCAGGACTGAACGGATTCAGCAAAACAAAAACAATCAGCACACCAACTGCACCAATTGTCACAGCAACAGAAACAACAGAAAGCAGCGTGACGGTAGAAGTCAAAGTCAACGGTGAAACCTACAGCGGAAAGCTGAATAAAAAATAATGAAATATGAGCCTGTAGAGCGTTTCGCTTTGCAGGCTTTCATTTTTGGCTCTCACATTTTAATTATGGAGGTAATTTTATGACACAGGAGCAGAAAGAGCAAATCATATCAATGAGAAAGAATGGCAGTTCTTACAGCGAGATTGCACAGTTTCTGAAAATTTCAAGGAACACCGTCAAGTCATTCTGCCAGAGAATGGGGTCAAGCATGTCAAAAAAAATCGAGCTGCCGGAAACTATGTGCAGGGAGTGCGGGAAACCGATTACACAGATTACAGGAAGAAAGAAAATTCTGTTCTGCTGCGGTGAATGCCGCCAGAAATGGTGGAATGCTCATCCAGAAGCGGTCAACAGAAAAGCAATTTATACGTTCACCTGCGTTCACTGCGGAAAGGAGTTCACAGCATATGGAAACAATCACAGAAAATACTGTTCTCACGAATGCTATGTCAAAGACAGATTCAAGCACTGATATGCTCTATTTTACAGCCCGTTCAGTGGCAGAATCTCTCTTGAAAAAAGGACTTATCACAAGGAAAGAATACGCTGAAATTGATACAATTCTGCTTGAAAAATACCCATCATCTTTGGGCAGATTACTTTCGGAAAATGCTTGATATTCTGCGGAAAATAGTGTAATATGGTAATCAGAAAGGAGGAGATGCACTATGAAAAACAGATTTATTTCAATACTGGAGGTAATTGTATGACACTGGAACAGAAAGAACAAATTATATCAATGAGGAAAAACGGCAGTTCTTATAGTATGATTTCTGCTTATCTTGATATGCCCCTAAGCACTGTGAAATCTTTTATCCGGAGGGCAAAAAACAAAATCAATCTGGAATCAAAAAGAACAAACTGCTGTAAGGAGTGCGAGAAACCGATTGCACAGATTGCAGGAAGAAAGAAAATTCTGTTCTGCTGTGGTGAGTGCCGACAAAAGTGGTGGAATGCTCATCCGGAAGCTGTCAACAGAAAAGCAATTTATACATTCACCTGCATTCACTGCGGAAAGGAGTTTACAGCATATGGAAATAATCATAGAAAATACTGTTCCCACGAATGCTACATCAAAGACAGATTCAAGCACTGATATGCTTTATTTTGCAGCTCGTTCTGTAGCGGAAACCCTTTTGAAAAACGGCTTGTTCAGCAAGAAAGAATACGCTGAAATTGATACAATTCTGCTTGAAAAATATCCTTCATCTCTGGGCAGATTACTTTCGGAAAATGCTTGATATTCTGCGGAAAATAGGTTAATATGGTAGTCAGAAAGGAGGGTGATGCTCTATGAAAATCATACGGAAAATCAAGCCTGAAATTACGGCAGAAAAGCCAAAAAAGCGTGTTGCTGCCTATGCCCGTGTTTCACGGCAGACAGAACGGCTGATGCATTCCGTTTCGGCACAGGTCAACTATTACAGCAGTCTGATTCAGAACAATCCGGAATGGGAATATGCGGGTGTTTATGCAGACAGCGGAATTTCCGGCTTGTCTATTGCAGGACGTGATGAATTTTCCAGAATGCTTGCGGACTGCGATGCAGGAAAAATTGACCTTATTCTCTGCAAAAGCATTTCAAGGTTTGCAAGAAATACAGTTGATTTGCTGAATACCGTCCGTCACCTGAAAGAAATCGGCGTAGAAGTCCGGTTTGAAAAGGAAAACATCAGCAGTCTCAGCAAAGACGGAGAATTCATGATGACCATTCTTGCGAGTTTTGCGGAAGAAGAATCCAGAAACATTTCTGAAAACACCAAGTGGGGACTGCGGAAACGGATGGAATCAGGTGAAATCGGTGCAGCAAACAAGCATATTCTGGGCTATCAATATGATGAAGAACAGGAAATGTATGTCATCATTCCAGAAGAAGCAGAAATTGTCCGCTGGATGTTCCGGATGTACCTTGACGGAACTTCTCTGCGGCTGATAGCAGAAAATATGAACAATGCCGGAATCCGTTCTGTTCTTGGGAATGAATTCTGTGAAGGCACTGTCAGAGGATTAATTTTCAATGAAATTTATGCAGGCGATTTGCTCCGGCAGAAAAGTTTCACAGAAAATCACATTACTAAGCATAAGGTATTAAACCGTGGGGAACTTCCGCAGTATCTGATGACAGACTGTCATGAAGCAATTATTGACCGTGAAACTTATGAAAAGGTACAGGATGAAATGAAACGCAGGGAATCCATGCTGAATCCTGTCTATTGTTTTACCGGAAAAATCAGATGTGGAATCTGCGGTCAGCCATACACCCGAAAAAAGATGATGCGCGGAGAAAAAATCTATGTCCACTGGATTTGCAGAAGCAAGAAAGAAAAAGGTATGACCTGTACTTCTGTCAATTTCAGAGAAACAGAACTGATAAATATCTGCACGGATGTGATTGGTGAGGATTTTGAAAGCCTGCTCCGTGAAATGAAAGTAACGGAATCGGGTGACATTCAGTTCAGACTGACTGGAGGAGAAGTCAGAACATGGACACATCCGCCAAAGCCTGTACGGATTCCGAAACCAAAACCAAAAGAAAAAAGACCATCACATATTTTTGACGGGAAAATATTCTGCGGTATCTGCAGACGGAGATTTGGAAGAATGAAAGCATACAACAAGCAGATTATCTGGAAATGCCGTGCGAAGGCAACAAGCCAAGCCACTTGTAACAGTGTAAATTATTACGACGAAGAAATCCGTACAGTTTTCTGTAAAGTTATGGATATTGACAAATTTGATGAGGAATTGTTTTCTGAAACAACGGAAAAAATCATAATCCGGAAAGATGGAACTGTCGATTTTTGCATGAAAGACGGAACGGTACGAACCTATGAAACATTAAAGCTGTGCATCAATCAGCACGAAAGTACATCAACTGACGAATTTACAGACAAAATCCAATGTACCTGCTGCGGAAACAGCTATCACAGATATTGCTGTTACGGAAAATATTTTTACTGGCACTGCTCCGGGAAAAAAAGGATTACAGCGGAGTGCAGAAATGTGGATTTTTCTGACTGCAATCTCCGTCAGATTACGGCTTATATCATGGAAACCGATGAATTTGACGGTTCTGCATTTTTGAAAGAAATCAGCTATATTTCTGTAAATTCAGACGGAAGTCTGGAATATCATTTCATTGACGGGAGAATAAAAAAATGGCAAAAAACGTGAAGACCATTCCTGCAACACTGAACCGTTTCACATCAGTTCCGAAAACGGCAGTAACAAAGCGGAAAGTCTGTGCGTATGCACGAGTTTCGACAGACCACGAAGAACAGCTCACTTCCTATGCGGCACAGGTCGATTATTACACCAATTACATTAAAAACCACAGTGAATGGGAATTTGTAAAAGTATATTCTGACGAAGGTGTGACAGGCTGTAATACCAAGCATCGCATCGGATTCGCTCAGATGGTAGCTGATGCACTTGACGGAAAAATTAATTTAATCATCACCAAAAGCGTGAGTCGGTTCGCAAGAAATACTGTTGACAGCCTTACCACAATCCGCACTCTGAAGGAGCATGGGGTGGAGGTATATTTCGAGAAGGAAAATATCTGGACATTTGACAGCAAGGGCGAATTATTACTAAGTATCATGTCAA
>DJXC01000070.1 GCA_002449575.1 Ruminococcus sp. UBA7014 | reverse complement strand
ATATTCATATTGTCAAGCCGACAATCATTTTCATAATCATGAGAGAATCCGCAGCATCAATTTTATCATCCTGATTGACATCAGCGGCGAGTTTCTGCACAACATTGAGTTTTTTCTTTCCGATAACCGCCTGATTCAGCGTTATCACGTCCAGAATGTCAATTTTATTGTTCAGCGTAGTATCTCCGGCTTTTACCATTGCATCGAGACTCTCAAGATAACCAACTTCAAACCGGATAGTATAATTTTCTGTAAAGCCTTGTTCCTGACAGAAATTTTCTGTCAGTTCCATCTGTCTGCCGATTTCATACCAGGCATCTGCGCCCCAAAAGTTACAAGTCCAGATAAGAATACTGTTTTCCGTTGGTTCGCAGCTGATGAAATTTAACTGATTTTCAGAAACAAATGCTTTGATTTCAGCAATCATTTGTTCCTGACTGATTTCCGGTGTTTCTTCTGTAGCATTCGCATTCAGGCGGATACCCGTCTGAAAGCAGAGCAGCAAAGCGGCAAAACTTGCAAAGATTTTTTTCATCATAATAAACACACTCCTTAAATTTCATCTTCGATTCCAGAAAACAGATTCTGAAATTCTTCTTCGGAAATGTCCTGACTGCGGAACAGATAATAATTTTCTTCGCCATCGAACTGTACAGCGGCGGCTGTGCCGTAAGGCATCCCCTTGACAAGATATGCATTTCCGATTGCTTCGGCAACTCTAACAGAACCGTCCGGATAACGGACAGTAATATCAACTGTATCGAACCATTCGCCGACAAGTTCGGGACTGATGATTTCTCCGGTCAGGCAGAAAACAGCATCTTCATCATTTCCGGCATTATTTTTCGCCAGATGGAGTATAATTTTTGGAAAGGAAAATGCAACTGATTCCGGCTGTTCTGTAATTTCATTTCCGGAAGTTTCCGGAATTTCCGGTGCAGATTCTGAAACAGGCGAAATGGTTTCTGTTTCGGCTTCTGTAGGAATCACAATACTTTCCGGAAATTCTGTCACAGGCAGAATCGTTTCTGTTTCTGATTCTGTAGGAATGACAACGCTTTCCGGAATTGTTTCCGGAATCATTTCAGACAGTCCATCAGGGACTTCGGTAACGGGTTCAGAAACAGTCTGTACGGGCTGTGTTGCCGACTGCGTGACAGCAGTCTGTATTTCTGTAGAAGTCTGCACTGTTTCTGTATGCATTTCTTCGGATGGTTCGGACTGAATTTCCGGAACAGTTTCGGAAATCCGGGCTTCTGTCATAATGACCGGAACAGATTCCGGCGGACTGGTTTCTGTCACTGTTTCGGAAATGGTAGTTTCTTCCATCACAGAAGAAACTGCCGGAAAATTTTGCCGGTTCTGCCACGGGTGCAGCCCTATCAGCACTGCAAATCCAAAACTTGCCATAACAGGCGCATACCGGAAAAACAGAACTTTCTGCCGTTGTTTTTTTCTAAGATAGGCATCCCGTGCGGAAAATACCGCCTGTGCCATCTGCTGATATGTTTTCATAAGCAACCGCCTTCCTTTTCGAGCTGAATTTTCAGTGATTTTCTGGCATGATACAGAAGATTTTCAACTTGCTTTCTGGATTTATGCATAATACCAGCGATTTCGTCATTGCTAAACTGCTCAAAATAGGACAGATAAATCACTTGCTGATAGTCTGATTTCAGACTCCGGATTGCCTGATGCAGTATCATTTTCTGTTCTTCCTGAAGATAATTCTGTTCAATGTCCTGTAAATCGGCAAGTTCTGCGGCATCGTCAAGCGGAACGGACGGACGGTGTTTCCGGAGCATATCACGGGTGACATTTCTGCCGATAGTATAAAGCCACGTCTTAAAAGAAGATTTCCCCTTGAACTTCGGCTTTTTTATCGCAAGTTTGATGAAAGTTTCCTGTACACAGTCTTCAGCATCACTGAGATTGTTCGTAAAGCTGATGAGATATAACAGCAGACCATCTTTATAATCACGGATTAATTCCGTCATGCCGCTGTCATCGCCATCGATATAACGGCGGTAGCTACTTGCACCGTTATCCATGAAATCTGATGAACTCCTTTCTGCGCTTTCACTCATTAGACGAGTGCAGAGAAGCAAAACACTAAGTAAATTTAAAAAAAAATTTCTCCCGGAATTCCGGGAGAAAAAATTCAGGCGATAAACATGGCATCTCCGAACGAGAAAAACCGATATTTCTCTGCTACAGCAATTCTGTAGGCATTCATGGTATGTTCATAGCCCATAAATGCAGAAACAAGCATAATCAGCGTGGATTCCGGCAGATGGAAATTTGTGATAAGCCCGTCAATGACCTGAAATGCATAGCCCGGATAGATGAAAATGTCGGTATCTCCTTCACAGGCGGTCAGTGTTCCGGGGCATCTCTGAGCGGCAGATTCCAGTGTCCGGCAGGAAGTTGTGCCGACAGCAATCACCCGTCCGCCGTTTTTCTTTGTCTGGTTGATAAGGTCAGCCGTTTCCTGCGGTAACATAAAATGTTCAGAATGCATATGATGTTTCAGAATATCATTTTCTTTCACGGGGCGGAATGTTCCCAGACCAACATGCAGCGTGACATAAGCGAGGTTGACACCCTGTTTCTGCAAATCAGCAAGCATTTCTCTGGTAAAGTGCAGTCCGGCAGTCGGTGCGGCAGCAGAGCCGAGTTCTCTGGAATAAACAGTCTGATACCGTTCTTTGTCTTCCAGCTTTTCGGTAATATACGGCGGCAGCGGCATCTGACCGACTTCTTCCAGAGCCGTGTAGAAATTGCCGTCACATGCAAATCTGACAATTCTGTTCCCGTCTTCTTTGATTTCGAGGACTTCGGCTTTCAGTCTGCCATTTCCGAAAACAAATCTTGCACCGGGCTTGCATTTCTTGCCGGGTCGGCAGATGATTTCCCATTGTTTTTCTCCGGTCTGGTGCAGCAGAAGAAATTCGACAAAACTGCCTGTATTTTCCTTTTCGCCATACAGCCGTGCAGGAAGCACTCTGGAATCGTTCATGACCAGCAAATCTCCCGGCTTTAGTAAATTTTCCAAATCATAGAAATGATGATGACTCACTTCACCGGAAGTTCTGCCGACTGCCATCAGCCGGGAACTGTTCCGGGGTTCTGCCGGATGCTGGGCAATCAATTCTTCTGGAAGGTCATAATAAAAATCTGATTTTTGCATAAATTTTCCTTCTTTCATAAAATTAATAAAAAATTCAAAAATAACTATTGACAAATACGCCAATTCATGCTATGATAATAAAGAAGACAGAGGTGCGGTCGTGATGAGTATCTGTTCCGAGAATGTTCAGTTCTATGAAGAACAGCGAAAGGCTATACCGCCGAAGATACAGATTTCTCCTGAACAAGGACTGTTTCTGGTGCTTGATTGAACAAATCCTGCACTGTCATCATGTGATGGAGAGCTGTCGGGCAGGTCTGCCTGTATTCTATTATAACACATGATGAACCGGTTTTCAAGAGAAATCCGGTTTTTTGTTTTCTGTTTTTAATTTATTTTTAAAGGAGTTCGATTATTATGAAGCAGTACAAAGTGGGTATCTTAGGTGCTACTGGTATGGTCGGTCAGCGTTTTGCAACATTGCTGGCAAATCATCCGTGGTTCAATGTTGTTGTTCTGGCAGCATCTCCCAGAAGTGCAGGCAAAACTTATGAAGAAGCTGCCGGCGCAAAATGGGCAATGGATGAACCCATCCCGGAAAATCTGAAACATATCATTGTCAAGGATTTAAATGCGGATATGGACGAAATCGTTTCTCAGGTGGATTTCGTATTCTGTGCCGTTGATATGAAGAAAGATGAAATCAAAGCTCTGGAAGAACGCTATGCAAAGGCAGAATGCCCGGTTATCTCCAATAATTCCGCACACAGATTTACCCCTGACGTGCCTATGGTTGTACCGGAACTGAACCCGGAACATATTGAAATCATCGAATCCCAGAGAAAAAGACTCGGTACAAAGCGTGGCTTTATCGCTGTCAAGTCCAACTGCTCCATTCAGAGTTATGTTCCGGCACTGCATCCGCTCAGAAAATTCGGTCTGAAAAATGTGCTGGCATGTACTTATCAGGCAATCTCCGGTGCAGGCAAAACTTTTGAAACATGGCCGGAAATGGTTGACAACCTGATTCCGTTCATCGGCGGCGAAGAAGAAAAATCTGAACAAGAACCACTGAAAGTTTGGGGTGAAATGAAAAACGGCGAAATCGTCAAAGCAGAAACACCAAACATTACTACACAGTGCCTCCGTGTTCCAGTTTCCAACGGGCATACAGCCGCTGTTTTTGTCACATTCGAGAACAAACCCACAAAAGAAGAAATTCTCAAACTCTGGGAAGAATTCAAGGGTGTACCGCAGGAACTGGAACTGCCTTCTGCTCCGAAGCAGTTTATTCATTACTTTACAGAAGACAACAGACCGCAGGCAAAACTGGACAGAATGCTGGAAGGTGGTATGGCAGTTTCTGTTGGTCGTCTCCGTGAAGATACACAGTATGATTACAAGTTTGTCTGCCTGTCTCACAACACGCTCAGAGGTGCAGCCGGCGGCGGTGTCCTCCTGGCAGAACTGCTGGCAGCAAAGGGCTATTTTGACTAATTCCTGAAAAGAGAGGTTTTCCGTTATGAAAAATACTATCTTTACCGGCGCAGCAGTTGCCATTACTACGCCGTTTAATCTGGACGGTTCTATTAATTATGAAGGTCTGGGAAAGAATATCGACTATCAGATTGACAACGGCACAGATGCAATTGTCATCTGTGGCACTACCGGCGAATCTTCCACCATGTCCGATGCAGAACACCGGGAATGCATTAAATTTGCAGTAGACTACACCAATCACAGAATCCCTGTCATTGCCGGAACAGGCAGCAATGATACCCGTTATGCAATCGAACTTTCTGTAGAAGCACAGAATCTCGGTGCAGATGGTCTTCTGCTGGTGACACCTTACTATAACAAGACGACACAGGCAGGACTGCTTGACCATTTCACTATCATTGCAAACAGTGTCAAGATTCCGATTATTCTGTATAATATTCCCGGCAGAACCGGCATGAATATTACAGTCGAAACACTTGAAAAACTGGCACATCACAAGAATATTGCAGCTATTAAAGAAGCTTCCGGCAATATCAGCTATGTGGCTCAGGTAGCAGCTGCCTGTGGTGACTTAATCGACATCTACAGCGGCAATGATGACATGATTGTGCCGATTATGTCCCTCGGCGGCAAGGGCGTTATCTCTGTACTTTCCAACATTCTGCCGAAAGAAACACATGAAATTACACAGCTTTGTCTGAATAATGATTTCAAAAAAGCCGGAGAACTTCAGCTGAAATATCTGGAACTGATTAATTCCTTGTTCTGTGAAGTAAACCCCATTCCGGTCAAGGAAGCAATGAATATGCTTGGTATGGCTTCCGGTGCGTGCCGTATGCCGCTGACAAAAATGAGTGCAGATAATGTTGCTCGTCTGATGTCCGCTATGCAGAGACTGGGTATGCCAGTATCTGTTGTAGACTAATAATATAAGACAGCTTTCCGGCTTTTTTGCCGGAATGCCTGTTGTATATGGCATTTAGAAAAGAATGATAAAAATTATGGATATTTCCTGGCTGCTTTTATTGCAGGATTTCAGAAATGCAACGAATATATTATCTGTATTGTGATAACAGCATTTTCCAGAAACTATCTTGGTGTTCACACGCCACAGGTCCAAAGTACAGAAAAAAGCAGAAACTATATCAGCATAAAAAAGGATGGTGTGCATAATGGAACAAATAAAAATTTTAATCTCCGGTGCATCCGGAAAAATGGGTCATGCCGTAGCAGCAGCAGTTTCCAGCCGGGAAGACTGTGTTATCAGTGCTGGTGTTGACCTCAGAACAGAATCTTATGCAGATTTCAAGATTTATCCGGATTTCTCCGCACTGCCGGAAAAGCCGGATGTTGTGATAGATTTTTCAAATCCGGCAATTCTTGATAATCTGCTGCACTACTGTCTTGTAAACGGAATTCCCTGTGTTCTGGCAACAACAGGCTATTCCGAAGAACAGACAGCTAAAATCCGAAAAGCAGCGGAAAGCATTCCTGTATTCTTCTCGTTCAATATGTCGCTGGGAATCAATCTGCTTGTACAGCTTGCGAAAAAAGCAACCGCAATTCTTGGCAATCAGTTCGATATTGAGATTGTCGAAAAACATCACAATCAGAAAATTGATGCCCCCAGCGGCACAGCTCTGATGATTGCAGATGCTATCAACAATTCTCTGAATAACCAGTATCATTATGTCTATGACCGTCACTCAAAACGGCAGAAGCGTGAAAAAACAGAAATCGGCTTACACGCTATCCGGGGCGGTACAATCGTTGGCGAACATGATATTATTTTTGCCGGTCATGATGAAGTCATTACGCTTTCTCACAGTGCAGCCTCGAAAGAAGTCTTTGCTGTCGGTGCGGTAAATGCCGCTGTGTTCCTGAAACATCAGAAACCCGGCATGTATGACATGAGTGCATTAATGAGCGACTAAAAAAACAGGCAGTATGTTTCCGCATACTGCCTGTTTTTATTTCAGTCGGAATCCGGCTGACACTCCTGTTTCATACGATATTCCGCCTGTATCAAAAAACGTGTTCTGCCATCGGCGGTGTTATCAATCAGAATTTTTTTTCTGCCGATATGAATCAGATTGCTTTCTTCCGGACGAATTTTGGTAATCTGACAATACTTGTAGTTTCTGGTAATGCCGAAAATATTCCGGTAGGAAAAGCCTTCGGCATCATAAGTGATTTTCCAGTTTCTCCGCAGAAGCAGATAAAACGAAATCAGCAGAAACAGTCCTGAAAGAATGATTTCCCATAAAACTGCTTCTTTCAAACTCAGAGTCAGAAGCAGTACAGACAGCGGCAGACAGCACAGCCCCATTCCCCATGTGTAGGGTGATGGCGTAAGCGTTCCGGAAAACATATATTTTGGTTTTTTTCTACATGATTTGTATTTCATAAAATTTCACCTTTTTAAAAAGCCGGAATGTTCTGCCTTTGGTGTTTGACGAACAGCAATTTCCAGAAAATGCATACCACCCAGAGCCATTGTATCAATCGTGATTCTTTTTCTGCCGATATAAATATAACTGTCATGCTTTCTACAGATTTTTGTAATCTCACTATAATGATAATACCTGACATGCCGAAAATAATTCTGGTAAGTAAATCCGACAGCATCATAAGTGATTTTCCAGTTGACAGTCAAAAGCAGCATCACAGGCAGCAGAAACAGCAGCCCGGCAATGATAATTTCCCAAAGAACTTTTTCCAGTATACTCGCTGTCAGCAGACATGTCATGAACGGCAGACAAATCAGCCCGGCAATCCATGCCACCGGAGAAATTGTGACTTCTCCGCAATAACGATATTTTTGCTGTTTACGGCGGAATTTTTGTTTTTTCATAGGAATCAGCCTTTTTCAAAAAATCCGAAATGCTCCATAGCCTGATAAATGCCGTCATGCCACAAATCCGCTGTGACATAATCTGCATAAGGAATCAGCTTTTCACCGTTTCCCATAGCAATGGAAGTGCCTGCACCCTCGAACATGGGCAAATCGTTCAGACTGTCGCCGATGGCATAAGCATCAGATTTCTGCAATCCGTAATAGCGCAGTACAAAATCCATACCGGTTTTCTTGCTGAACTGTTTCTGTGCCATTTCGCCGAATCCCTGCCCTCTGTCGATATATACGAAATGTTCCGCAATTCCAGCTTGAAAGCGTTTCAAATCGGTTTTGTCATCATAAGCGATAACAAATTTATCAAAGCTGAAATCTTCGTCACTGACACTTCTCCAGACATTTTTTTCCTGCATCCGGAAGGTATCACGAATCACTTTCACAAATTCGAGTTCTCTGCATTCAGGGTCAAAATAGAAAGCATCCCGGCGTTCATAGAGCGGCGCAGCATCGCAGTCACGGACAAGCTGCGCCATCTGCTGACAGACCTGTTTCGGGTTCGTATGATAAAATAATTCTTCCCCGTTACACTCGATATATGAGCCACAGCCGCAGATATAACCGTCAAATCCCAGAATTCTGACATCATCATCGACATTAATCACAGGTCTGCCAGTATTGACATACAGCAGATTTCCGGCTTCATGTGCAAGTTTCAGAGCTTTGACAGTGCTTTCCGGCACATAATGAGAAGAAGAATCTTCCATTAATGTGCCGTCAATATCGAAAAACATAATTTT
>DJXC01000127.1 GCA_002449575.1 Ruminococcus sp. UBA7014 | reverse complement strand
CATCAAAAGAAATATTTACAATATGGATATTGCAATTCAGAATCTTGAAGAAGAAATTGCTGACCAGAAAATCCGTATTGACAAAGGTCTGGAAGAATTCAAACTCCGTATCCGTGCAATGTATATCAGCGGCAATGACAGTCTGATTTCTGCACTTGCCGGCGCAACAGACTTTTATGATTTACTGTCCAAATATGAACTGATTTCCTGTATTGCCAAGCATGATGATGAACTTGTCAATCATCTGAAAGCCGAACTGGAAGCCTATGACCAGAATAAAAATACGCTCGAAGCACAGAAAGCAGAACTCGAAAAGGCACAGGCTGACAAAGAAGCGATGCAGAAAGAAATGAAAGATTCCATGAGCGAATTAAGATTTTCTTATGCAGATTCTCAGGCAGAACAGGAACGTCTTGCATTTGAACGTGAAGCCGCCAACAAGTCAATTGCACAACTGCAAGAAGACAATCAGCTTGCAGATTCTGCCGAAGCCGAAATTCGTGAACAAATCCGCCGTGCCGAAGAAGAAGCCAGAAGAAAAGCAACTGCGACTTCTGCAACAACTGTCAGAAAGACAACCAATACCACAACTGTTTCTCAGCCAAAAGAAACAACAGTTCCTGCAACACAGAAAGAAACAACAGTTCCTGTCACTCAGGCAGAAACTGCTGTGACTGCTCCGCAAACTGCACCAGTGATTTTCACTGCTCCGCTGAAACCGGAAACTACTACAGAAACAACAACAAAAGCAACTACTGTCACTACCACCACAACAACTACAACGACTACAACAGAAGCTCCTCCTCCGGAAACAATGCCGCCTACAGAAGCACCCACTGAACCGGAAACAATTGCACCAGATTATGATGATACTGCTTTTGGATGGCCCTGCCCCGGATGTTATTATATTTCCAGCGGATTCGGCTCAAGATGGGGAACAAATCATAAGGGCATTGATATTGCCCAGAGTGCCGGTGAAGATGCTGTGGCTTCCCGTGCCGGAAAAGTCATTAAAATTAATACAAGCTGTACCCATAATTACGGGAAAAGTAAAAACTGTTGCGGCAATGGCTATGGCAATTATGTATTAATTGACCATCAGGACGGCACATACTCCACGATGTATGCACATTTGCAGCAGGTGATTGTCTCTGTCGGCGATTATGTAGAAAAAGGACAGACTGTCGGCTATGTCGGTACAACTGGCTGGTCTACAGGCTATCATCTGCATTTTGAAATCCGGAAAGACGGCACGGCTGTCAATCCCAGTGACTATCTGAATTATTAAGAATGATGAAACAGATTCGTTTGCTGACTGCTGTCAGCGTGACTGCTTTGTTCTGCGCCGCAACATTTACCGGAACGGTTCTGTTTATGCAGCACCGTTTTCGCACAACAGAACAGAAATTTCAGCGGCTTGCCGCTCTGGATGACTATATTCAGGCGAATTATTACCAGACGGATATTGACGAAAATGCCCTTATGGATAGTATGCTGAAAGGATATGTTACCGGACTGGGTGACAGATACTCCGTCTATATGACTCCGGAAGAATATAGCGCACTGATGACCAAAGAAGCCGGAAAAACGATTGGTATCGGTGTAACCGTTATGCAGAATGAAGAAGGTTATCCCCGGATTATTGAAGTACAGGAAAATTCTCCTGCGGAACATGCCGGACTTGTTCCGGATGATGTCATTCTTGCTGTTGAGGGAGAAGATGTACTGACTGCCGGCTATGAAGAGTCTATTTCCAAAGTCCGGGGCGAAGAAGGGACTGCTGTCCGGCTGACTGTCCGGCATGACGGCGAAGAAAAAGAATTTTCAATTATCCGGGAAACTTTTGATATGAAAAGCGTTTTCAGTAAAATGCTGGAAGAGCATATCGGCTATATTCAGATTACCAGTTTCCGGGAAAATACTGCTGACCAGTTTCAGAATGCTTTGCACGAACTGCTTGCACAGGGCGCAGATGCCTTTATTTTTGATGTCCGTAATAATGGCGGCGGTCTGCTGAGTGCGCTGGAAAAAATGCTTGACCCGATTCTGCCAGAGGGGGATATTGCAACAGCAACATATCAGGGTGATAAAACACAGGTTGTCATGAAATCTGATGCCAATGAGATGAATCTGCCGATTGCAGTACTTGTCAACGGAAATTCTGCAAGTGCAGCAGAATTATTTTCCGCTTCGCTGAGAGATTTCAAGCAGGCGAAACTTGTCGGAACACAGACGTTCGGAAAAGGTATCATGCAGGTGACAACCCGTATGCAGGACGGCGGCGGACTGACTCTGACTGTGGCAACTTACCAGACAACAAAGTCAGACTGTTATCACGGTGTCGGACTGACTCCGGATATTGTTGTCGAATTTCCGGAAGATGCAGAGACGGATATTCAGCTCGAAGCGGCTGTCAAATTATTTGAATGAAAAACGGCTGGAATTGTATGTTCCAGCCGTTTTGCTTATTCTTCTATGCCAAGTGCCGCATAATCTGCCGGAGTAAACCGGTGATAGGTTGCATGTCCGAAATCAATGTCAATACAGTAGCGGTAATTGTCCGGAATGCCGTCTGCAAAATACAGCAGATAACTGAATTCATCATCCTGAATTTCTTTGCAGATAACATTATCAGAATATTTCCGGAAAACTGTCAGAATTTTCTGAATATCGGCATCATGTTCCGTGACAAGCAGATGAATGAAATCTTTCAGGAAAGCACTGCCCTCTGTCTGTTCGTGAATATATTTCAC
The DNA here is from genome assembly GCA_002449575.1 of Ruminococcus sp. UBA7014. Taxonomy (GTDB): domain Bacteria; phylum Bacillota; class Clostridia; order Oscillospirales; family Ruminococcaceae; genus UBA3855. The sequence goes on along the minus strand of DJXC01000127.1, from coordinate 12,182 downwards.
ACCTTCCGGGGGAACAGTCAGGAAATAGCGGTTATCTGAAAGTGAAATCTGAATTTCGCCGAGTTCTTTTCTGACTGATTCACAGAAACTGTTCAGAACGTCTTGCATTTCCTGTGCATTGCAGTCTGTTCCGAGAAAGTTGTTCAGCGAATCCACCGGATAACTCAGGCTGACAGGGTTCGGTGTATAGCCGATTTTAATCTGTGATTCTTTTATCACATCAATCAGATTCTGTTTCAGGGCATTGTAATTTATCATGAGAAAATACTCCTTTCTTATTCTGTTATTATCATAGCACAAACAGGAAAAAATTGCAAGAGAATTTCTGCAACACTTTTTCATTTTACTCTGTATGTAGTAAGTGAAAGCGAAAATCATGCGTGTGAGTGCTTATCCCAACTCCGAAGGGGGAATTATGATGACAAAAGAAGAATACTGTCAGGGAATTCTTTATCAGAGAACCCCTGCATCACAAGAGGGGAAAATCATGAACGCCGAACAGCAGCATCAGAAAAAAATTTATGATACTTACTGGAAGTACGTTTACACGATAGTATTTCAGATTCTGCGAAATATAGGCACTTCCGAAGATATTGAAGAATGTATCAATGATGTGTTTGCAGAAGTATTCCGGCATTATGATTTCAGCCACAGCGAAACACTGAAAGCCTATCTCGGCACGGCTGCCAGAAACAAAGCCCTGAATGTCCGGGCATCACTGACAGCAAGGTCTTCTCATGTCAGAACTGCCGAAGATACAGAATTTTCAGCAATTTCTTCCGGAGAAGATATTCAGCAAAATCTGGAGCAGAACGAACTGACGAAATTACTGCTTGACAGTATTCAGTCACTGGGCGAACCGGATGCAACTATTCTGATTCAGAAATATTTCTATCAGAGCAAATCTGCTGAAATCGGAAAGATTGTCGGTATGAATCCGGTCGCTGTCCGTTCACGCTGTCACAGAGCCTTGAAAAAACTCCGCAAAATGCTGAAAGATTCTGATATTTCCATCTCATAACCAGACAAGAAGGTGCTTATTATGAAAAAGAAAGTTTCTATGAAATATCTGCTGGAACATGCAGATGCGGAAAATCTGGAACGAATCGCCCGTGATTATCCTGCTCCGGAAAGCCGCAAGAAAGAACTGTTTCCGGAATATGCCTATACGGAAGAATCGGACAGCACACCTGTGACACGTTCTTTTCGGTGGAATGCAGCTCTGCCGGTTGCGACGGCATTCGTACTGATTGCCGGAAATGTGCTGTTATTCACCAATCTGCCGAAACCCAGACAGACAGCAAGTCAGTTACAGAACGAAGAAACTGTGCCGACTTCTGACAATCGTCCGGGGAATTCCGTCACCGAAGAAGAAACAGAACCGCAGGAAGAAACAGATACCAGATTCCGCCGGACAACTGTAGTTTATGAAGTTTCCGGAAAACAGACTGTTTCTGCTGTGACCGTTCCGGAATCCGGAACAACTGCTGTCAAAGCTTCTGCCGGAAAAGCAACCACTGTCAGCCCGGCTGAAAGCGGAACAGCTTCTGCACAGACTTCCGGAAAGAAAACACTGACAACAAAAACAACAGTGACTGCACCGGTACAGATGATGCCGCAGCCGTTAGCAGAACCCGGTTCGCAGACAGAAGAAACAGTACCTCCGGTTCTGCCGGAAATTCCGGGATATACTATTATCCGTGACAAGAGCCTGAATTCTGATGCCTATGTTTATCATCTGGATTCACAGGCGCATGTCAGCAAGGGTGTAGATGAAATGCGTGAAAGATATCAGCCGATAAACCTGCCGGATGGCTATGCACTCAACCGTGTTTATGGCTGGGATACAACTACTAACAGAACGCTGTTATTTGACCAGAACAACGAAAAGGGTATTTTATTCCAGCAGACTTTCTGGACAGGCAAACGTCTTGAAATTCCGGAACAATATATTTCAGATGTCAAGCCTGTCATGATAAACGGCACATACGGCTATACTGTGACTTATCCTGTACAGGGTATCGGATTTGTCAGTGACTTGGCTAAAACAGGAAATTACACACCGCAGACACTGACAGTTTTAGTTTATGACACAAATCTTTGTCAGTTTATGTTCAAGGGCGAAGACATTTCCGCAGAAGAACTGCTTGCTATGGCGGATTCCATGCCAAATGAACATTTTCCACGTTATTCCAGTGGCATTGCCTCCGGTGAATTTGATAACTGGGAATATGAATGGGAAAGAGAAACAGAAACCGAACCGCCCACCGAACGGGAAACTGAACCGATTCCCACCGCTCCGGTTCTGCCTGTTGACCCTGAAATTCCTGAATTTCCGGGTTATCGTATCGAACATTTTATTGACCCTATAGGAAAAGAAAAATATTTGCTCTATCCAGCTGAAGGCTTTGAAATTGATTATAATAATTTTGAATCTTCTATGACTGACTTTGAAGAAGTGCATACTATCCGGAAATATTATCAGCCGACTTCTTATCCGGAGGGTTTCTCAGATGCTGTCTGCGGTGAAGACCTGATTGGAAAACAACGTTTCCTGCTGTATCCGAATGGCATCAGAAACAGTATTTCATTTGTACAGGAAGGATTTCTTAGTAACCATTTTGAAATCCCAGCAGATGAAATCATGCAGTGCAGACCAGTTATGATTAACAGCATGTATGGCTATATCCGTACTGTTCCGGCAAAGGGGGACAGTCTGCTCGGACAGCATATGAGAGCATTCATGGATTTGGATGATTATCTGCCGACAACACTCACGATTCTGGTATGGAATGATGGTGTTAACTGGTTTCAAATGACCGGCGAAGATGTTTCCGAAGATGATATTATCCGTATGGCAGAATCCTGTGTTTACGAAACGATTCCGCGCTATGCAGGCGGTATCAACTCCAAATTATACGAAGGTTATCCTTTCCCTTATCAGGAATGATAATATACTCATAAAGCAAAATCTTCAATTTCCTTACAGATACAGAAACCTCTGCACTCCGGTGCGGAGGTTTTCTGCATGTTGACAGAACTGCCGGAAATGTGTTATAATAATAGCACAAACTCAGGAAAGGACTGATTCTATGCTGAAAAATAAAACCGTTCTGCTCGGCGTAACCGGAAGCATTGCAGCTTACAAAATCGCAAACCTTGCAAGAATGCTGAAAAAATTACACTGTAACGTGCATGTGCTTATGACACAGAATGCCACACAGTTTATTAATCCGGTCACATTCGAGACACTCACGGAAAACAAATGCCTGATTGATACCTTCGACCGGAATTTTCAGTACAGTGTTGAACATGTTGCACTTGCTAAACAGGCAGATGTTGTCATGATAGCACCGGCTTCGGCAAATGTCATCGGCAAAATTGCCAGCGGCATCGCTGACGATATGCTGACAACAACTGTAATGGCTTGTCCGTGTCATAAAATCATTTCTCCGGCGATGAATCATAACATGTTTCATAATCCGATTGTACAGGACAATCTTGCTAAATTAGAGCGTTTCGGCTATGAAATTATCAAACCGGATAAGGGCATGTTAGCCAACGGCGATATTGGAGACGGTCGTATGCCGGAAGAAGCTGTTCTGTTAGAATATATTCTGAAAGAAATTGCACATGAAAAAGATTTGAAAGGAAAGAAAATTCTCATCACAGCCGGTGCAACACAGGAAGCTGTTGACCCGGTGCGGTTCATTACAAATCATTCTACAGGGAAGATGGGCTTTGCACTTGCAAAAGCAGCAATGCACAGAGGTGCAGAAGTAACACTGATTGCAGGGCATACGGAAGCTGAACCGCCTATGTTTGTGAATCTTATCCGGGTACAGTCAGCAAAGGATATGTTTGCAGCAGTAACAGAAATTTCCGGTCAGCAGGATATTATCATCAAATCGGCAGCAGTAGCAGATTATACGCCTGTCAGCACAGCCGAAAATAAAATCAAAAAATCTGATTCTGATATGAAAATCGAACTGAAACGTACACAGGATATTCTGAAATATTTAGGCGAACACAAGCCGGAACAGCAGTTTTTATGCGGTTTTTCGATGGAAACAGAACATGTTCTGGAAAATTCCAGAAAGAAATTAACTTCCAAAAACTGTGATATGATTTGTGCAAACAGTCTGAAAACCGAGGGGGCAGGTTTTGGAACAGATACCAATATTTTAACGCTTATTACAAAAGATTCTGAAACGGAACTTCCGAAACTTTCCAAAGAAGAAGCCGCTCACAAAATTTTAGACAAGGTTTTGGAAAAAATTTCCTGAATCAAAACTGCTGTACAGAAAATTTCTGTACAGCAGTGATTTTTTTATAGATTCGATTATTTAGAAAGCGGCAGGTCAGCTACAGACAACAGACCAACAATCAGTTTCATGATATTCAGAGAATCTTCTGCATCGGGTTTATTATTCTGGTTGAGGTCAATGTTTTTGAGTTTTGCTTTAGAAAGTTCTTCTTTGCCAAGCAGAGCTTTGTTGACAGTAATCACATCAAGAATATCTACCTTGCCGGATTCGTCAGCATCACCCCATGTAATAGTAGTAGTGGTTGTTTCATAAATATCTTCAGTATCGTGTTCTGTTTCTGGTTCTGTTTCGGTTGCTTCGGAAGATTCCGGAATCTCGATACCGTCTGTAATAGAATAAAATGCCGGTTTTGCGGTATAGTCTTCATTGAACAGAAGCGGATATTTGGAAGCTCTCCAGCTCATATCATCAGTAGTACCCCAGAAGACAACAGCAGAAACATTATCTTTATATTCCATAATTACGTCCATAATATCAGAATAATACTGTGCCTGGTCTTCAAACAGGTCAGGGCTGCTAATCATATGGTCAAGTTCGGTAATCTGCACATCAAGACCAGTTTCTGCAAATGCTTTCAGAGCCTTTCTGTAAACGTTGGCAGTGGGGAAAACATCTGTACCAAGATGGGACTGCATACCAATACCATCAATATAATGACCATCCGCATTAATTTCTTCTACCATCTTGACAATAGCCTGTGTTTTGCCGGGCATGTATTCATTGAAGTCATTATAATACAGTTTGCAGTCTGCCGGAGCATATTTTTTAGCAAACTCAAAAGCGGGTTTGATAAAAGAATTATCGCCGAAAATCTGTACCCAAGGAGAGTTGGCAGAACCTTCCTCCTGAGAACCGGCTTTTCTGTAATTTCCATCATCAAGCCAGCATTCATTGACGACATCGAACGCATAGAAATCAACGTCAGGATAATCCTGTTCAATAGCGGCAAAAACATTCTTGATATAATTTTCCATACGGACAAGCATTTTTTCTTTAGAAACCCATTCGCCGTTTTCGTCATAATTTTCTTTAAAGAACCATGTGGGAGTCTGCTGATGCCATACAAGCACATGCCCCCTGACAGGAATATGATTCTCTCTTGCAAAGTTCAGAATGGAGCGTGCGCTGGCAAGGCTGACCTGCGGGTTTTCATCATCGCCTTCTTCAGCGAGAGCAAGGCAGGCTTTCTTGTCAAGCAAGGCATCGGGTTTCATTTCGTTGCCGGGAGTAATGCTGTTGAAATGCTTTAAAATCAGTTCTTTAGTAGAAGCCGGAGCAAGTTCTTTTGTAGTTACGGCTGTACCGATTTTAAAACAGTCAGCATATGCATCTTTCAGGGAAACAATATCTGTCTGCGGATGATAAACGGGTGCAGTTTTGATAGTAAAATCGTCGATATAGATATTATCGCTGCCGCCTTCAAAATACACATAGACATCCGTCATATCAGAAGTATAGCTGACTTTCAGGTCAGTGATTTCCTGCCAGCCGTTACCATTGAGGCTGGCGAGGTTTTCGTAATGCTGTTCGCCGCCTTCGTCAGTATACTGGAAGCTGACTGTCAGGCTGGTGTACCATTGTCCCATTGCCTGTGCGCTGACAAGATATGCTACACCCGGTTCACACTTGTCGTCCAGACGGAATGCAGGACCGTTCCACGATTTGGAACGTCCGCTTGCACAAAGTGCCTTTGTGCCGCTGACAGCATTGTCTTCATTGACAGAAAGCTCTGTCGTATCATTTCCCCCTCTGTTTGTCCATGCGGAAACGTCTCCGTCTTCAAAATCAGAAGAATAGATAATAGTTGTTTCTGTCTCTTCTGCGGTAACAGCAATTGCAGGCAGAGCTGCTGCCCCACAGCTCAATGCAAGCACACCAGAAAACAAACGCTTTCTGATTGATTTCTTCATGATAAACCCTCCTAAATTTTTATAGATAATTTTATTTTAGCATATTTTGTTTCAGTTGTCAATAGCTTACAAAAAATTACAGAAAGTATATAAAAAGAAGCCTGTTTGAACAGGCTTCCTGATTTTTCAGTAATTATTTTTATAGTGAATTGCATCTATTGCAAGTGCAATCAGCTCAGAATCATAAGGCTTTTCTACTTTATAATAAAATGGTTTGCGAAGGCGTTCGGGGTCATTTTTATAAGCATCATTCACAGCATTGCGAATATTGCGTTCCACACATCTGGTATCTACATGGTACAGCGAAGCAACAGCAGGATAAATAGTTTCTGTGACAGAATATAAACTGTCCGAATTTTTCATTCCCAGACATATCGCAGCAATCAGAAAACGATATCCATACAGATTAGGACGAATGCCAATAGAATGCACAAAACTAACAGCTTCATGATACATCTTTTCATGTTTCTGTAAAATATGCAGAATAAATGCTGTCAGTACTTCTGCACCAAATTCCGCCGGGAGCAGATAATCGCCCGTTTCGTTCTGCATAAATTCCCTGTGTCCTGTATTCAGTAAAAACACCTGATTATCTGCATATATTTTTTCATTTTCTCTTGAAACCTGATATTGCTTTTTTTGCAGACGAAAAACAAGTTCATCAGCCAATGGCTCTATTTCATTATTTTTTTGTCCAGTAATTGTATGCATAGTAATACTATTCCCCCATTAAAAGGTTTTAGCTTTATTTTATCCTGAAAATTACACAAAGAAAAATGAACTGACTGCTCTACAGCAATCAGCCCATTTCTATATGGTCTGAGTGACGGGACTTGAACCCACGGCCTCTACCACCCCAAGGTAGCGCGCTACCAACTGCGCCACACCCAGACCTTTATGGGGTAAGGATGGCAACCCATCGACTTTTATATCATAGCATATTTTTTCGGTTTTGTCAAGAGTTTTTAAAAAAAAATTTTAAAATATTTTTTCATAAACCACTTGACAAGTACGGGAAAAACAGGTATAATATAGATTGTATGGCATTGCAGAATAACCAGCTGTCAATGCACATGTTTGTTGTATCGGATATCCCCGTGTCCGGACAGTCAAGCAAACATGTTTTTATCTTTTTTATAAACAAAAAATAAAATGGAGGAATTTTTCATGTCTACTACAATGCCTAAGGCTAGTGAAATCAGCCGCAAATGGTATATTTTAGATGCAGCAGGCAAGCCGCTGGGTCGTGTGGCTGCACAGGCTGCTGTCCTTCTCAGAGGCAAACATAAACCCACATTTGCACCTCATGCTGATTGCGGCGACCATGTAATTATTATTAACTGCGAAAAAGCAATTCTGACCGGCAAAAAGCTGGAACAGAAGAAGTTCTACTGGCATACTGGCTGGATTGGCGGTATCAAGGAAATTTCTTATAAGAAACTGATGGCTGAAAATCCGGAAAGAGCTATGACAATTGCTGTTACTGGAATGCTTCCACATAATACACAGGGTGCAACGCAGCTCAAGCGTCTGCGTACCGTAAAGGGTGCAGAACACAAACATGCTGCGCAGAAGCCAGAAGTTTACGAGTTTTAATCAAAGGAGGGAAACATAAATGTACGAACCGAAAGTTGCATACCACTATGGTACAGGCAGAAGAAAGCACTCTGTTTCCAGAGTCAGATTAGTTCCCGGCAATGGTAATATTATCATCAACGGCAGAAACATTGATGATTATTTTGGTCTGGAAACTCTGAAATTAATCGTTCGTCAGCCTCTGAATCTGACAGAAACACTTGAAAAGTTTGATGTTATCTGCACAGTAACAGGCGGCGGCGTAACTGGTCAGGCTGGTGCTATCCGTCACGGCATTGCACGAGCATTGCTTCAGTATGATGCTGAACTTCGTCCGGCTCTCAAGAGTGCAGGTTTCCTGACTCGTGACCCCAGAATGAAGGAAAGAAAGAAATACGGTCTCAAAGCTGCTCGCCGTGCGCCGCAGTTCTCCAAGAGATAATCAGATTCGTCTCAAATCGCTGTATTTCAGCACTTTTCAGACCTTACAAATATTTTTGGTACTTGTCTGGTCTTTATCAAGAGATACAAAATTCCCTGTCGTTATGACAGGGAATTTTTTCAGATAGAAATATAATCCGGATTTGTATTATATTTTCTGAGATATGCATCAATCCGGGAATAATTTAATTTATCGCCGATGATGATTAAGACAGCCTGAGCATTTGGCACAGGAGTCAGTTCTGTTTTTCCGTGAACAGCATTTACTTTCAGAACTTTGCCGTCTTTTTTTGGAAGTGCGCCTTTAATGCGGAAGATAGTTCCGGCACGGGAGTCATTCAGGAGCGTTTCCAGAACTTCCGGAATCTGTTCTTCAGGAATGGCAATATGCATAAAATAATGTACCTCGCTTCCGACATCATCAGTATCGAACTGTTTCACATAGCGTTCACTCCGGTATCCGGCAGAAGAAAGAAGACAGAAATCTTCTTCTGTAAAATCGTTCCATAATTTTGTGAGCATATCTTTTTCTGTAAACTGTCTGGGACATTGAATCCCTGTCAAAGCCCGGTTGATATGTGTCAGAAGCCGTTCTGCAATCTGTGCTTCGGATTCTTGCGGATTACGTTTGCTAAGGATTAATTTTCCGGCACATGCTGCCTCCGATGCAAGCAGATATTCCATCTGAGAAGACAATAATTCCTGCATATCTGAATCGACAATTGTCAGAACGCTGCCAATCTGAAACCATCTGTCAAGAGGAGATTCATAAAGCGTATCAAAAAATTCGTCCATATCAAAAATGCCGGAAGGTTCGACAATGACTCTGTCGAGATGCTGCATTCCGAGAGAAATCAGCTGTGTCTTGAATCTTCTTTTATGACAGTCTTTATCACCGCCGCCGGCAATCATTTCGAGCTGACAGTTATCACATTTCAGGTCTTGCAGCATCATCATATCGACATTGACTGCGCCGAAGTCATTTTCCAGAATCGCAATTTTCTGTCCCTGACTGATGAAATATTTTGCATAGCTATGCAGGAAGGTAGTTTTTCCAGCACCTAAAATTCCTGTAATCAGGTCAATTTTGGTCATAATATCCCGTTCTTTCTTTCATTTGATAGTATTATTCTATCACAGAATTTCAGAAAAGTCAAATCTGTTAGATTGACAAATCTTTTAAATTCTGATTTATTTTTTCGCAAACCCTGTAAAGAGAGAAGTCATGACCGGAACAGCAAAAGAAAAGGCAATTGCCTGATATAATAAATTTCCAGTCAGCGGCGCAGTTGAAAAAATAGTCTGCACCTGCGGAAGCCATATTGTAATAATCAGCATCATAGCTGAAATCAGAACTGCAAAAATAAGTTTCCCGTTTGAAAAATAATGCACACTGAAAATAGTACCGTGTTCAGATTTACATTCAAAGACATGAATCAACTGTGACAGTACCAGCGTAAAAAGAGCGCAAGTCCGGGCTTCAGTAAGCGTTCCGCCAAATCTCAGTGCTGTACTGAAAGAACCCAGTGTGCATAAGCCTATCATAACACCACGCCAGATAATTTTTGTCAGTAAGCCGTCAGCAAAAAAGCTTTCCTCTGGTTTTCTGGGAGGACGTTTCATAATATCAGCTTCCGGCGGTTCAAGTCCGAGGGCAATTGCCGGAAGTCCGTCAGTCGCCAGATTGACAAGCAATAGCTGAACAGGAAGCAATACAACAGGCATTCCCATGAGAATTCCCAGAAACATAGTAATCACTTCACCGATATTGCAAGATAATAAATATCTCACGAATTTGCGGATATTGGAATAAATGGCTCTTCCCTGCTCCACAGCAGAGACAAGTGTTGCAAGATTATCATCCATCAGAATCACATCAGCCGCCTGTTTTGCGACATCAGTGCCGGTCATTCCCATAGCAACACCGACATCCGCCTCCTTGATTGCAGGGGCATCATTTACGCCGTCACCGGTCATGGTAACAATATTTCCGGCACGCTGAAATGCCCTGACTAATCTTAATTTATGTGACGGATTGACTCTTGCAAATACAGAAATTCTGGATAATTTTCTGTCGAGCTGCGTATCTGTCATAAGGTCAAGTTCATCACCAGTAACGACTTCTCCGCCCCGGAGCAGACCTGCTTTTTTGGCAACAGCAGCAGCGGTTTTTTTATGGTCACCAGTTATCATGACAGTTTTCACGGAAGCAGAAGCGCATTTCCGGATAGCTTCTTTGGCTTCCGGTCTGGGCGGGTCGAGCATTCCAGTCAATCCAAGATACGTCATCCCGTTTGCGGAAAGCTTATCTGATTTCTTTTCTGCAAAGGCAAGCACTCTCAATGCCTGTGAAGATAATTTTTCTGCCTGTTCGAGAATTTGTTTTTTGAGCAGGGAAGACAAATTCACATCTCCGTTTTGAGTCCGGACGGTATCGCATAAATCGAGTATCACATCTACTGCACCTTTGCTGTATAAATATTTCTGATTCTCTTTTCTGACCAGAACACGCATACTTCTGGTATCGCTGTCGAAAGGTTCTTCCTCAATTCTGGAAGCATTCAGTATTTTAGATGAAATACCACCTTTTGCGGACATTGCCAGCAAAGCAGTTTCTGTAGGGTCGCCGACAGCATTCCATTCAGAAGTATTTTTTTCAGAAAGTTCTGCATTATTACATAAAACGGCACAATGCAAAAGAGACTCCAGAGCAGGAATTGTTTTCACATTGACAGGCACATGATTTTCCAGAATTGCGCCGTCTTTTTTGAGAGCGTTTCCGGTGACATCAAATTCCTGTTCAAGGGTATGAATTTTAGTAACAGTCATGCGGTTTTCCGTGATAGTGCCTGTCTTATCGGAACATATCACGGAGGTACAGCCTAAAGTTTCCACACTGTGCAGGCGGTTGACGAGTGCTTTCTGCTTCATCATTCTGTTGACTGCCAGAGCGAGAGCGATTGTCACAGTTGCCGGAAGACCTTCCGGAATAGCAGCAATAGCGATAGAGATACCAGTCATGAGCATATCAAAAATAGGCTCACCCCGGAGGACACCTGCGGCGAATACTGCCATACAGACCCCGATACAGATAACAGCAAGTGTTTTGCCGAGTTCGCCTAAACGTTTCTGCAAGGGAGTATCTGTGCGGCGGATTTCGGAAAGCATACCGGAAATTTGTCCCATCTGGGTATTTTTTCCGGTTGCGATAACCTGAGCCGTGCCGCTGCCTCTGGTGACAGCTGTGCCGCTGTATATCATGTAGGGCTTATGCATTCCGGAAGTATCTTCTTTGAGAGTTCCGGCATATTTGGCGATAGGTTCAGCCTCACCCGTGAGGACAGATTCATTTGCATAGAGTCTGTTTGCTGTCAGGAGAAGGCAGTCTGCCGGAATGCAGTCACCGGCTTCGACAGCTATCAAATCGCCGGGAACGAGCTGTTCTGCCGGGAGTTCCTGTAAGACCTCATCACGGAACACACGGGCAGAAGGTGCGGTCATATTCCGGAGTGCTTCAAGAGTTTTTTCGGTGCGGTATTCCTGCACGAATCCTAAAACAGCATTCAGAATCACAATCACGATAATCGTGATGGCATCCGTCCACTCGCCCAACAATGCTGAAATCCCGGTTGCAGCGATTAAAATCAGCACCATAGCATCTTTGAACTGGCTGAAAAATATTCTGACTGCGCCGGGCGGTCTGACCTGAGCAAGTGTATTGAGACCGTGTTCTTTCTGGAGTGACTGTGCCTGAGCAGTTGTCAGACCTTTCATAGCATCAAATCCTTTCTGGAAAATTATCCGGACTTGATTCATCATATGTACAAGTCTCCGGAAATATCCCTGCTTTTTTGTCTGGTGAAAACTGACAAAAATGAAAGGTCTGTTTTTGCAGAGTGCATAAAAATGAAATAGCTGTGAAATTAGT
>DJXC01000221.1 GCA_002449575.1 Ruminococcus sp. UBA7014 | reverse complement strand
GATTATAAACATCAGCATTTTCTGTCTGATACAAATCAGATTGCAAAAAAATTAAAACTATAACAGAAAGGTCAGTGATTGAGTTATGATAGCTATCGGCTGTGACCATGCGGCGGTGAATTTGAAAAATGCAATTAAAGCGCATCTTGATGAAAAACAGATTCCCTATATTGATTTAGGAACGGACGGCGAAGCCTGCGATTATCCCGATATTGCAGAAAAAGTCTGCAATAAAATCATCTCCGGCGAAGCCGAAAAAGGCATTCTCGTCTGTGGTACAGGTGTCGGCATGAGTATTGCTGCAAATAAAATCAAAGGAATCCGTGCAGCAGTCTGCAATGACTGTTTTTCAACACGCTATACCAGAAAACATAATGATGCAAATGTTCTTTGTATGGGTGAGCGTGTTATCGGCACAGGACTTGCTTTGGAACTTGCTGACATCTTCCTCGAAACAGAATTTGAGGGCGGCAGACATCAGAGACGGGTAGACAAGATTTCTGCTTTAGAAAAATAACTATCTCAGGAGGTTTTTTATTATGGCTAATTTACACATTATTGACCATCCGCTGATTCAGCATAAAATTTCGCTGATGCGTGACAAAAACACCGGAACAAAAGAATTCCGAGAACTTGTAAACGAAACTGCTATGCTGATTTGTTATGAAGCTACAAGGGATTTACCCCTGAAAGAAATCGAGATGGAAACGCCTCTCTGCATGGCAAGGACAAAAATCGTATCCGGCAGGAAACTGGCAGTTGTTCCGGTACTCCGTGCAGGTCTGGGCATGATTGACGGTGTGACTTCTCTTGTTCCAGCGGCAAAAATCGGACATATCGGCATGTTCCGTGACCCGGAAACGCACGAATCTGTCAAGTATTACTGCAAACTTCCTGATGATATTGCTGAACGTGATGTTATCATTGTAGACCCTATGCTTGCAACAGGCTCAACCGCCTGTGCTGCTATCACGGAACTGAAAAAAGCAGGTGTAAAGAATATTAAGTTTATGTGTATTCTTTGTTCTCCGGAAGGTGCAGCCAATATGATTCAGACGCACCCTGATGTAGATATTTACTGCGGTGTTATGGATGAAGGTCTGAACGAAGATAAATATATTATCCCCGGTCTGGGTGATGCCGGAGACAGAATTTTCGGCACAAAATAAAATGAGTCTGTTTAAAAAGCATCCCTATCTTGAATTAAATATGGGGCTTGTCAACGAAAATTTTACTGTTATCAAGAGAAAAGACCGGAAACTATGGGAAGAACGTGGATTTAAAAAAATCTGGAACTATCCCTTGTTTCACTACAGACAGAAATTTTCGGAAGTAATTATGCTTGGCAAACCCCTGACAATTTCAGAATTTGGAACAGAACAGCTTATCGGGAGTAAAATTCTGGATTATAATCTGTATTTTGGAACTTACGGTATGGGTGGTGCAGGTTTTTTCGGTCTGAAATTAGAGGGCGTATTCGGTATCCGGTGGCTTGTCTACTGTATCTGGCTTGCCGGAGAACATATTCTTCTGGATGATAGAATTATAGAATGTCATCCGGATTTTATTCAAAATTATCATCCGTGGATTATCTGGGGAAATAACCGGCATGAAGAATATGAGAAAACCTGTCAGGAGTTGAAAAAAGCATTATCCGGACTGGAAATTTTAAATCTCAACTTACAGGAACATGCTTTGAAAATTCAGCTTTCCGGCAATCATATTCTGGAAACATTTCAGAAATCAGATAAATTTCCGGAACAAGGCGGTACAAGAAGAAAACGGCTGTCCTATAAAACAGGTACTATGTCAGACTGCTGGCTTGTGATTTATGATGGAACAGATTTAACCGTATGAGGTGATATGTTATGTTATTGTTTACCGGAAGAGGTTCTGCCTTTGCAGATGAACATAATTCTGCATTTTTTGTCTATGAAAAGGAACTTATCCTTCTGGACTGTCCGGCATCCGCATTTCAGAAACTGAAAAAAATAAAACCGGAACAATTCCGGCATATCTATATTTTAATCACACATACACACGGCGACCACAGCGGCGGCACAGGTGCTATGATTCAGTATGCATGGTTTGTTCTGCATCATCTTCCTGTCACCGTGATTGCGCCATCAAAACTGGTTCAGGAAGATTTGCGTCTGCTGCTGACCAGAATTGAAGGCTGTTCTCAGGAATGGTTTACCCTGACAACTGCTGACAAAATTCAGAAATCATGGCTTGTCAGACCCATTCCGACTGTACACGCAAACCAACTGAAAGGCAAATGTTTCGGCTGGCAGTTGTATATTGATGGCAGAAATGTCATCTATACCGGAGATACTGCTATGCTGAAGGATTATCTTCCGTATCTGACTCCCGGAACAGTTTTTTATACAGAAGCGGCTTTTTATTACAGTAAAGTACATTTATATCTTCCGAAAATTCTGCCGGAACTGATTCGCATGACAGAAAACGACATTCAGGTCTTTCTCATGCATCTGGACAATGAAACAGAAATTCTGAAACAAATTCAGGGAACGAAAATACAGCTTGCACCTTTATATAAACCTGTCCGGCTTGTCAGAATACAGAAAGCAGACATTCCGAAAGCAAAAAGTTTGTATCAGCAGGCATTTCCGCCGGAAGAACGTGCGCCTTTTCCGCTTTTGTATGCGAAACAGTATCTTGCAGATACTGACTTTCTGTCCATTTATGCCGGAACACAATGGGCTGGATTTTTCTATCTTGTCAATTATGAAAATCTGTCTTATATTTTTTATTTTGCTGTTCGTCCGGAATTCCGTGGAATGGGAATCGGCAGCCGTGCTTTGCAGAAATTACAGAAATTTTATCAGGGGAGAAAATTATTTCTCGCTGTCGAAGAACTGGACAGCTCTGCATCAAACTATTATGAGCGTATCAGCAGAAAAAATTTCTATCTGAAAAACGGCTTTCCGGAACTTCATAAGCATGTGCAGGAAGGCAGCGTTATCTATGAACTGCTTGGAATCGGCGGCGATGTCACCCCGGAAGAATACCGGAAATTAATTCGTTCTTTCACTGGAAAATTTCTGTACAGGTCAATTCCTATGCAAATTCTGGAAGACAAGTAAAAAACCTCTGTGAAACGCTTTCTGTTTCACAGAGGTTTTATGTTTAATTTTCGGAACTTTTTCCTTCTGTCCAAGCCATATCCCAGAACTGATATTCATATTTGCTGCAAATAATGACAATGCGTTCGAGTTCCTGAATCTGTTCTTCGGTGAATCCCTCTGTAAAACGGTCACACATAGCAATCATTTCATCATTGGAAGCCCGGAAGCCTTCGGAAGTGTAAGTATTCACCCAGTTAGCATAAAATTCATCCTGTTTGCTTTCAGGAAAATTCTGTTCAATATAGTCTCCGATAAGCTTGTAACTCCATGAACAGGCAAGTACGGCGGCTGCAATTTCGGCAAGTCCGCCCTTGAATCCGATGGAAATCATATAATTTGTATAACTTTCATTGTTCAGGCACATAGGTGTGCTGTCAATTTTTTCTTTTGTCAGACCGAATTTTGCAAGATAACTCTGGTGTACTGCATTTTCTGTATCAAGTGTTGCTGTGATAAGATTGCCGAACACTCTCATATCACTTTCACGGACAGAACGAATCACACCCAGTGCAAATACTTTTGCATACTGCATCAGATATTTATGGTCCTGAATCATGTAGAATGCAAACTTTTCATGTGCCAGTGTACCATCTGCAATGCCCTGTACAAATGGATGCTGATAATAACTTTCCCAGATAGGCAGTGCTGCCTGATATAATCTTTCTGAAACTTTCATGTGTTAAGCCTCCTCAGTGAATTGATTTTGAATTGCAAATGCATGATTCATAGGTCCTGAACCCTTTCCAAGATTAAGCATTGCACCCAGTGCGCCGGAAATATATGTCTTTGCCCGTGCAATCGCTTCCGGCAGAGGAAAGCCCTTGGCTAAATTAGAAGCAATCGCACTGGAAAGTGTACAGCCTGTACCATGTGTATTTGGATTGTCAATGCGTCTTCCCTCGAATACGCTGCCACCGTCCTTGTTGTAAAGATAATCATTCGCATCATTGACCGAATGTCCGCCTTTCAGCAAAACCGCACAGCCATAAGATTCTGAAATCTGCTTTGCTGCCTGTTCGATATCAGAAACGTTTCTGATTTTCATTCCGGTAAGAACTTCTGCTTCCGGGATATTGGGGGTAATGACTTCGGCGAGCGGAATCAGTTTTTCTGTAAGGGCGGCAATGGCATCATCACTGATGAGTTTTGCACCGCTGGTTGCAACCATAACAGGGTCAAGCACAATATGTTTTGCCTGATACTGTGTCAGTTTTTCAGCGATGACTGCAATCAGGGCAGAAGAAGAAACCATCCCGATTTTCACCGCATCCGGAACAATATCTGTAAAGATACAGTCAAGCTGCTGTGCCAGAAATTCCGGTGAAGCTTCCATAATGGCAGCAACTCCGGTGGTATTCTGCGCAGTCAGAGCCGTGACAGCACTCATGGCAAATACACCGTTTGCAGTCATGGTTTTAATATCCGCCTGAATTCCTGCGCCTCCGCTGGAATCGCTTCCAGCGATTGTTAATGCAGTTTTCATGATAAAATAAACTCCCTTCGTGACATCCTCCCCCGCCTAAGAGACGGAGGGTTCTTGCTAATCTTTAATAAAATTATCTCATGCCGAAACAATCTGTTCCGATAATGCCCGGAGTTCCCGACAAGCCTGCTGAATATCAGGTGCTGAAAAAATCGCTGTGATAACGGCAATTCCATCCATGCCAAGCCCCGAAATCTGAGAAACATTTTCTTTTGTGATACCGCCGATTGCCACAACAGGAATTGCTACTGCCTGACAAATTTCACGGAACGTTTTATAATCAATCCGGATAGCATCTGTTTTCGTAGAGCTTGCAAACATTGCACCAGAGCCGAGATAATCTGCACCGTTTTTTTGTGCTGTAAGAGCTTGTTCAACTGTTTTCGCTGTTACACCGATAATTTTGTCTTCGCCGAGAATTCTTCTGACATCTTCAACGGGCATATCATTCTGACCGACATGAACACCATCAGCACCAGACTGCAAGGCGATTTCGATATTATCATTAATCAGCAGCGGCACATGATAGGCACTGCAAATTTTTTTTAGTTCGACCGCTTCTTTCAGAAAAGAATCAAAATCCAGATTTTTTTCACGAAGCTGAACGCAGGTGACACCGCCTTTCAGGGCATCTTCCACCTGCTGTACAAGTGTCTGAGTGCCGACCCAGTGCCGGTCGGTTACAGCATAGAGCCGCATCATTTCAGGGTTTATTTTCATAAAGCTTATTTCCTTTCCGGAGTATCAGA
Source organism: Ruminococcus sp. UBA7014 (assembly GCA_002449575.1). Classification (GTDB taxonomy): domain Bacteria; phylum Bacillota; class Clostridia; order Oscillospirales; family Ruminococcaceae; genus UBA3855. The sequence goes on along the minus strand of DJXC01000221.1, from coordinate 5,592 downwards.
AAATCTGATACTTCGCTTTTTTGTCAAGCGTTTCAGCATCCAGACAGTATACAGCATCAATAATTCTGTTCCGGAATGCAGAATTGCCCTCATAGTGTTTCAGATGTTCCAGAGCGATTTCACCGCACACACCCATCATACAGACCGCCGCCGCTGTGGATTCCAGAATATGTTCCGGATTTGCCGTGATGAATGCCGCTGTCAGTGCGGATAACTGACAGCCTGAACCAGTTACAGATTTCATCATTGAACAGCCATTGTGAATACAATATGCCTGATTTTTATCTGCAACAATATCAATCTGTCCGGTCACAGCAATAACAGTATTCTGTACAGCAGCAATCTGCCGGATTAACTTTGTCATCTCCGGAAGATTTTCTTCTGTAATCCGGTCAGAAGCTACCGCATCCACACCGTGAGAAATTTCAGCATGACAGAATAAAGCTTTCATTTCAGACAGATTTCCACGGATAACATCAATCCGGAGTTCTTTCAGCAGAGACTGTACAGATTCAGTTCTGAATCGGGAAGCCCCCGCACCAACCGGGTCAAGCACAACAGGGTGATGCAGTGCATTGGCAGTTTTGCCAGATTTCTGCATAGCAGAAAGTTTTTCCGGATTTAAAATACCAGTATTCAGCAGAAGTCCGTCACACAAAGCAGTAATTTCAGCAGATTCCAGCGGACAGTCTGCCATAATCGGCGAACTGCCAGAAGCAAGCAGAAGATTGGCACAGTCATTCGCTGATACATAGTTTGTAATGCAGTGAATATGCGGCTGTTTTTTCCTGACATCAGATAAATAGTTTCCGAACATGATTTCAGGATTCTTTCTGTAATTTCAGAACGTTAGCCTTCCGGAGTGATTCCACAAGAATGACGGAAAGAACTGCACCTCCGCAGGCGGAAATCAGGAATGGCACAACATAAGCATAAAAAGCGATTTGCCCGGCATCTTTGCCCATGATAAAAATCGCAATCGGATAAGCTGCCAGTCCGCCGAGCAAGCCTGAACCGACAGCTTCGGCAATGTAAGTCAGCCATGTGCTTTTTGTTTTATGATAAGTAAGTCCACAAAGCAGTGCGCCCAGCATACTGCTGAATGCCAGTGGTGTACCAAGTCCCAGCAGATTCCGGATAAGGCTTGCAGCAAAAGCTGTGCCGACACCATACCAAGGACCTAGAAGAACAGCACACAAGATATTTACCATATGCTGTACAGGTGCGCATTTGCTGCCGAATACGGGGATAGAAAACATGCTCCCGACAACGGCAACCGCACAAAGAACACCGGCTGTTACAAGTTTTTTGGTTTTGTTCTGATTCATGATAAAATTTCTCCTTTGAAAGATTTGTTTCGAGAGAACGGCAGAATTACAGCATCGTCCTCTCAGAATAAGATAAAATTATCCTGTAAAAAGACAATCGGTCGAAACTTACTGGTTTCCTCTCACGCCGGAACACGGCTTCCCTCGCTGTAATCTCAGGCAAAAGACGCTCCTCATCTGCCCGTCAAGCAGTTTTCTCCTCCTTTCAAAAGAAAAGAGACATTCTGGATTCAGAATGTCTCCGTCATCATCATATCATTATGACTTCCTACGGCGGCATAATCCGCATCAGGTAAAGGGTCGGAACTAGTACTGTTCCCTCTCAGCCTGAATCACAGACTCCCCTGCCACAAAAATTATTATAGCATAGTTTTATTTCTAAAATATGAATATTTTATTTCTAAATTATAAAACAGCAAAATTTCAGAAATTTTGTTCCAGCAGCTGTTTTTTCAGCAGAATCAAATCATAAATATTCACTTCTCCGTCCTGATTCCAGTCCGCAGCATTGAACTGTTCTTCTGTAAAAGTTTCTTCATTCTGGAGATATTTTTTCAGTGCAATGGCATCATCAATCGTGGGCTGATTTTCAGTCGGCAGTTCTTCAGGAAGGATTTTTTCAATATCAAATTTCTGCTGTTCACGGTTTTCTTCAAAATCTGCAACAAAAACATTGCCGGGATGGGTGTTGAAATCCATTTCCAGAGCAAATTCAGAACACTGTGACCGGATACAGAACGCATCTTCTGCTTCATAGAAATAAAATCTCTGATTTTCGCTGTCATTGTCTGTCCATGTCAGTACATTAGAACCGCTTCCGGCTTGTGCGCATTCTTCGACATCCAGACAAGTGTCATCCAGAAGGCTGGTAATCTGATAGCCGACATCCGGCTGTCTTTCAAACTTCCAGATTTGGCTGAGGTCAGCTTGTTCTTCCATGCCTTCTGCATTACCGTCATGATTGGTCAGATACCAGCCGGAAGTATGATTTTTAATTTTTGCATAAAAAACATCGCCTACATTGCCCGGCTCTTTGTTTTCATACCATATGACAGGCTGATTATAATAAGCCGGTCTGACAACAGAAAGCACCGTTCCGCAGTAATGTGGCAAAGAGACTTTTCGGGTATACAGAGAAGAACCACTGCCGGTATTGCCGCCGACAGATTTCAGCGAAGACAATGAAGAACCTGATGCAGAATATACAATTTCAACATGTCCTTTATAAAATACAATATCACCCGGCTGGGGATAAGAAGTAATCACTTTGCCGCCTGCTGCAATAATTCTGTTTTTCAGACCTGTTACTTGTCCATAACGTGGTACAGCAGCACTTTGTCCGGCTAAGTCGGCACAGTCACTGACGAAATCTGCACACCACTCTTCGGAATAGCCAAGTTGTTTTCCGGTTTTTCCGGTCTGTGCAACTGCCACATTCAAAATATCCTGTGCGCCGATTCCGGTGAGTGTATAATCTTTTGAAAAATTATCTTTTCTTGACTGTGTCGCAGATACTTGCATTTGTGTGCTGAACGCTCCAGTCATAAACAACGAAAGTCCAAAACATACTGAAATTATTTTTTTTTCTGTATTCATAAAAATTTCCTTTCAATTATCTGGAATATATATCCAGTATTTTAACACAGAATCTAAAAGAACACAAGCATTTCCGTGAATTTTTTCCAAAATTCAGAAAGCTGCACAATTTTTTGCTATTTTTCCTGAATTCTGTCGTGAAAGCATCTGACTTTACTTTTTTAGCATTCTGTGTTATAATAAACAAAAACCTCAGGAGGATTTTCTTTATGATAATCGAAATTGAAGACCTGTCTGCACCGGAATTGCAGCCATTTTTATGTACAAACGAAAATCAGCTTCTGCACTGGAACGAGCCGGAACAGGGACTTTTTATTGCAGAAAGTCCCAAAGTTATCCGCCGGGCATTAGATGCCGGCTATCAGCCTGTTTCGCTGCTGTGCGAAAGAAAATATATTTCCGGACAGGCACAGGATATCATACAACGTGTCGGACAAATTCCGGTTTATACTGCTGATTCTGCAATTCTGACAGAAATTACAGGTTTTAAATTAACACAAGGTGTATTATGTGCTATGCAGCGGCATACACTTCCGGCAGCGGAGCAGATTTGCCAGAATGCTTTGAGAGTTGTTGTTCTGGAAGATATTATGAATCAGACAAATATTGGTGCAATTTTTCGTTCTGCGGCAGCTTTGGGGATGGATGCCATCCTGCTGACACCCGGATGCAGTGACCCGCTTTACAGGCGTTCCGTGCGTGTCAGTATGGGAACTGTATTTCAGATTCCATGGGCATATCTGCCTTGCGGTTCTCCGGAATATGTCAGCTTTCTGAAAGAAAAATCATTCCGGACAGCAGCAATGGCTCTCCGGAATGATACAGTGTGTATTGATGATAACAGTCTTTCCTCTGCGCCACGGCTTGCCGTAATACTTGGCACTGAAGGAGAAGGGCTAAAAGAAGCTACTGTTTCCGCCTGTGATGATACTGTTAAAATCCCTATGTTTCATGGTGTGGATTCCCTGAATGTTGCAGCTGCAAGTGCCGTTGCCTTCTGGGAGCTGCGAAAAAAGTAATTTCTGTTACTCAAAATGATTCAGAATGGCAATTGCCCTTTTCACATGACTGTCTTCCAGACCATATTGAAAAACAAATTTTCCTTTTTCATCAACACCGACAAGGGATTTTGTCTTGACCAGAAACGCCCGAAGCCATTGCCAGTTAAAATCCTCATCATCCAGAATGACAAAGCTCTTGATATTTGGCTTATCGAGAAGCCATGTTTTGATTTCGAGAGGTCTGCCGTTTTCATTCAGAAGGCTGTAAGGCGTAAAATCTATAATTTGCAGACCATACTGATTCAGATATTTATGAAACAGTGTCAGTCTTTCACTTTCATGGTCAGAAAGATATTCTGTCAGATGATTTTTCACCAAAAATTCCGGATAGCCCATTCTCCATGAAGAAGACAAGACAATTTCTGCACCAGTAGCATCTACAATCTGTTTTAATCTTATAATTTTATCTTCCTGCACATCATTTATTTCTTTTTTATAATCATGCAGAACGCCGTCCACATCCAGAAAAATAATTTTCCGGAGTTCTTTTTCTTTGGCATTTTCTCTAGTAATATGGTCAAGTTCATGAAAATCAATATAATCCATAGCACACCTCACTGTTTTTTCTTTTTTATTATTATAACATAAATCCAAAAATTCTGCAAGTCCCGGTTTGCAGAATTGACAATTTTTATATCATATGCTATAATAATAAAAATATTATCCTGAAAGGAATGATTTTATGCCACAGTATCTGTTAGCACTTGACCAAGGTACAACTTCATCACGGACAGTTCTGTTCAGTCAGCAGGGAGAAAAACAATTTGTTTCTCAGTACGAATTTTCGCAGAGTTTTCCCCATGCCGGATGGGTAGAACACAATCCGGAAGAAATCCTTCAGACACAGTTACAGGCTGTCCGGGATTGTATTTCATGGCTGGAACAACACGGCGGAACAGCTTCTGACATTGTCTCAATTGGCATTACCAACCAGCGTGAAACTACTGTCATATGGAACAAACGTACCGGAAAGCCGATTTATCCTGCAATTGTCTGGCAGTGCCGCCGGACAGCTGATTTCTGCAAACAACTTGAAGAACAGAATCTGAACAGCTTTTTTCAGAAAAAAACCGGACTGCTGATTGACCCTTATTTTTCTGCAACAAAAATCCGCTGGATTCTGGACAATGTTCCTGATGCCCGGAAACAGGCAGAAAACGGTGAACTTCTTTTCGGGACTATAGACAGCTGGCTTATCTGGAATCTGACCGGCGGAAAAGTCCATGCTACAGACTATTCCAACGCTTCCCGAACAATGCTGTTTCATATTCATAAACTGGAATGGGATAAAGAAATTCTGGATTTGCTTGCGATTCCGTCATGTATTCTGCCGGAAGTCCGGAACAGTTCCGGCGATTTTGGCAGAACAGAAAAATCTCTGTTTGGTACTGAAATTTCCATTTCCGGCTGTGCCGGAGACCAGCAGGCGGCACTGTTCGGGCAGAAATGCTTTTGTAAAGGCGATGTCAAAAATACTTATGGCACAGGTGGTTTTCTCCTGATGAATACCGGAGAATCCAGCATTACCAGTCAGCACGGTTTACTGAGTACAATTGCATGGGGAATTGATGATAACATCACTTATGCACTGGAAGGCTCTGTATTTG